>JAGBSQ010000016.1 GCA_017631775.1 Clostridia bacterium
CATCTGCGAGAGAACGGCATCGAATGCGAATTTGCCGACCATGATTTTGTTGTCCTGATGCCATCCACCGACGTGGGAGCAGATGAACTCGCTCATATCGAAATGGTTGCAACGTCGCTCCCCAAAAAAGAGCCGATCACCGTCACCCCGCCTACACTTACAAAAGCAGAGCGCGTACTGCGTATCTCTTATGCCCATCTTTGGCCTTCCGAAACGGTGGCGGTCGAGGATAGCGTTGGGCGCATTCTCGCGTCTCCAAGTGTTTCCTGCCCTCCTGCCGTGCCGATTGTAATGTGCGGTGAGAAGATTGACGAGGCAGCCATGGATGCATTCCGCTACTACGGTGTCAAAAACGTGCGCGTGGTAATTGAACTCGACAAACACCTCGACAAACTTTAATTTGGAAAACATCTTGATTTTCCCAAAAAACTGTGCTATTCTATAAACACAAACCATGAAAGGAGAACCTGTTATGCGTATTCAAGAATCAGGAGAAATGTATCTCGAAACAATCCTTCGTCTTTCTCAAACCTCGGGCCACGTGCGCGCCATTGACGTTGGCGAAGAAATGGGTTACTCCAAACCCTCGGTCAGCCGCGCGATGAGCTTACTCAAGCAAGGCGAGTACATTGTAATCGATAAGGACGGTGCCATTACACTCACCAATGCCGGCCGCGAAATTGCCGAAAAAATCTACGCGCGCCACACACTCATTACAAACTTTCTCATCTCCATTGGTGTAGATGCAGAGACCGCCGCCGAGGATGCCTGCAAAATGGAACACGGCATTAGTGATGCCTCCTTTGAGGCAATTCAAAAACTTGTGGAAAAGAATAACATAATGTAAAACAAAACACGGAATTGCAACTGCGATTCCGTGTTTTTTATTACCATACAAAAGGAATGAGCCGATACTTGACTTTCTTTTTGTAATCAGCGTAGCCTTCAAGTCCCTCGGTGAGCACCTTTTCTTCGTTCAAAATACGCGCTACCATAATAATAGGGTACGGTAAGAAGCAAAGGAGCGAGAAGAATGAACCAAGAACGAGCGGAATAGACAAAAAGAGCCAAATTGTCACCGCGTACATCGGGTGACGGACGATTCCGTAAAGCCCACTGCTTACAACCTTTTGCCCCTCTTGCACCTCGATGGTGCGCGAAAGATACGCGTTCTCGCGCATGACCTCTGCGTAAAGCGCGTAAGATGCCAACAAGATAACAGAAGCTACAATTACGAGCCATGTGGGCACGTGCGACCATTCAAAGCGGAAATCGAGACCTGCCACAATAAAGCCTGCCAAGAACAAGAGTCCCGAAAGCGCGACCACGCCCTTTTGGGTGTTTTCTTTTTCTTTGGCGCTAAGACGTTTTTGTAGCAACTCGGGGGATTTGGCAAGCAATACCGCGCCAAGAATAAGCATGGGAATGAACAACAACCCAATAAAAATCCATCCGCCCACAAAAGCAAAACTACCCGCAGGCAGGAACAAAAGCGCTCCTACAAGCACAAGACCGCAGAGAAATTTGGTCAAGGCACTCAAAAGCAGTTTGATCTTATTCATTGTCTTTCTCCTTATAGCATCGCCAAAATTTCGGCGGCATTGGTGTCGGGCTTGACGTTCGGCATCACCGCTTCGATCTTGCCTTCCGCATCAATGAGATAGGTCGAACGCACCACGCCCATAGAAACCTTTCCGTAGTTCTTTTTCTCTTGCCATACGCCATAAGCTTCAATCGCTTGGCGGTCGGGGTCGGAGAGCAGAATGAAAGGCAGCTCGTACTTTTCGGCAAATTTTTGGTGGGATGCCACGCTATCGCGGCTGATGCCGATAACAACAACATCACGTGCTTCAAATTCTTTATACGCTCCCGCGAACGCGCAAGCTTGACGGGTGCAGCCGGGCGTGTTATCGCGCGGATAGAAATACAGAACAACACGCTTGCCTAAAAACTGCGAAAGAGATACGGCATTGCCGTCCTTATCAAAGAGTGTAAAATTGGGGGCTCGGGTTCCTACGGTAAGCATTTTGGTAGTCTCCTTATCTTTTATTTTTGCATTCTGCGAATGATACCGCCGCCGTTTTGTTTGATCCAACGGTCGTGCCTTTTGTAGTCGGGGCATACGCGCAGAACCTCGTTGTAAAATTCTTTGGAATGGTTCATGTGCTTGAGGTGACACAGCTCGTGCACAATGACGCTATCCATCACCTCGGTGGGGGTAAGCAGGAGCAGGCAGTTGAAGTTGAGGTTCTTCTTACCACTACAACTTCCCCATTTGGTTTTTTGATGACGAACGGTTACGCGATTGTAGTCTACGCCAATGAGCGAAGCGTAATACGCCACACGTGGCGGAATAATGGCACGCGCACGCTCGGTCAAAAGCGCAATTCCCTCTTCGGTGATGGCAGGGCCGCTCGCGGATTTGGAAAACATTGCAAGCTTTTTGTTGATCCATTCGCGGTGCTTTTCAACAAAGGCACAAATCTCCTCGCGCGTCATCGCGCGCGGAGCGCGAACGATGACCTCGCCTGCTTTGACTTGTAAGGCAACCGTTTTGCGGTCGCTTTTGATAATGCGGTATTGCATAACGGCTCCTTTCTTATTTTGGAGCGGGACGCCGAGGACGTCGTCCCCTACAAGGTTAGATGGTCACCCTCAAAACAACTCTCTTAGTGACCAGGGTCTCGGTGGCCCCAGGGAACTCGCGGCAGCAAAAGCAAGTCTTTGACTTGCGTCGACTGTATATCCGTCTCTTACAGATTCTCTTTTGATAATTGTGTTAGAGAGTTTTTGAAGGGGTGTGGGGGAACTTTTTGCAAAAAGTTCCCCCACAATCTCGTCCCCTTATTCTCCCAACACACTCGCGACAGCGGACATAATGCCCATGCGACCGCTCTCGTAGGTAAGACCGCCTTGGAAGAAAGCGGTATAGGGGGCGCGCAGAGGACCGTCGGCGGAGAGCTCGATGGAGCTGCCCTGCACGAACGTGCCTGCCGCCATAATGACTTGGTCACCGTAGCCGGGCATTGCCCAAGGCTCGGGGGTAACGTAAGCATCGACAGGAGAACCTGCTTGGATGCCGCGGCAGAACGCGCACAGCCCCTCGGGGGTACCCATAATGACAGATTGAATGATATCGTGGCGTTCCTCATCCCAACGAGGTTCTACCACGTAGCCGAGTTTTTCGAACATATAAGCCGCTAGGTGTGCGGTTTTAAGAGCTTGCGCCACGGTGTGAGGCGCATAGAAAAGTCCCTTGAACATCGACTTGTTTTGACCCAAGGTAGCGCCTGCTTCGGCACCGATGCCAACAGAGGTCATACGGTAAGAAACAAGCTCAACTGCGCGACGTGTGCCTGCAAGATATCCGCCCGTTTCTGCCATTCCGCCACCGGGATTCTTGATAAGAGAACCGATAATGAGGTCGGCACCAACGGCTGTGGGTTCTTTATCTTCAACAAACTCACCGTAGCAGTTGTCAACCACTACGTAGGTTTCGGGATTGATGTTCTTAACAAACTTAACAAGCTCGCCAATTTCGTCCACACTCAAGGTTTTGCGGTTGAGATATCCCTTGGAGCGTTGCACGAATACCATCTTGGCACGGCTGCCGAGAGTGCGAAGCTTGTCCTCGATTTCGGCAAAATTGAAGGTGCCGTCCTCATTGAGATCAGTCTGCTCGTAGTCAATGCCAAAATCCTTAAGGGATCCGTTTCCGGGCGTGCCCGAAATGCCAATAACTTCCTCAAGGGTGTCA
>JAGBSQ010000105.1 GCA_017631775.1 Clostridia bacterium
AACATTGAAGGCAAGGCGAAAGTGACTTCTTGCGAGTGTCTTTGATTCCACAGTTTATGCAAACCCTTTCATCAAGCCCACTTCTTTCACAAGTGCTAGGTGTTGTTGTTTTCCATTCACCAAAAGAGTGATCGAGGGTATCAATAACGATGGATATCTTTTCCTCGCAATTATTGCAAGAACGTACTCTTAAACCTTCTTCTGTGCAAGTTGCTTGTTTGGTAATTTGCCATTCCCCAAAATCGTGTTCATGTTCACAAGATATCATAACGCTTATTGCTGCAACAATAAGCACAATAGCTAATAACTTTTTCATGACCTTTCCTTTTCTCCGTTTCAGCTCGGCAGCATTTTTGAGTTCTATCTTTTAATTGTTTTCCTTCATCATATTCAGCACCTCATAAATACCTCTTATGGGAATGATATTGATGCTCTCGGTCTCAATTTTACGCTTTTCGATGTTACGGTAGGGTACGATTGCGTGCTTAAAGCCGAGGCGTTCCGCTTCTTTGATACGTTGCTCCAAATTGGAGACGGAACGGCACTCTCCTGCAAGTCCGAGCTCTCCAATGGCAATCAGGTCATCGGGAATAATGCGGTCGGTCATCGAGGAAATCAGTGCCATAGCAAGCGCTACGTCGGTTGCGGGCTCGTCCAGTCTCATACCGCCTATGACGTTGAGATAAACATCATTTTGATAGAATTTAAGACCAAGTCTTTTCTCCAAAACGGCTATGATTAGGCACATACGGTTGTAATCTATGCCGTTTGTGGTGCGGCGCGGAGCAGGGAACGCGGTGGGCGTGACGAGTGCCTGAATTTCGGCAATGATGGGGCGTGTGCCCTCGATGGTGCAAACGGCACAGTTGCCCGAAATGTTCTTCGGTCTGCCAGCGAGAAGCATTTGCGAGGGGTTGTCCACCTCGAGGAGTCCTTTGTCGGTCATTTCAAATACGCCAATCTCGTTGGTAGAGCCATAGCGGTTCTTAATGGCGCGAATGATGCGGTATGCTTGCTGACGCTCGCCCTCAAAATAGAGTACTGCATCCACCATGTGCTCCAGCACCTTGGGGCCTGCAATACTGCCTTCCTTGTTGACGTGTCCGACCATAATGACCGAAATACCGTCACCTTTTGCTTTGTTGATAAAGGAAAGCGCGGTTTCCTTAACCTGTGTTGTGCTGCCCGGTGCGGAGTTGACCGATGCGGAATAGATGGTTTGGATCGAGTCGACGATAATCACGTCAGGCTTGATTTTATCAACCTCTTTGAGAATGCTTTCAATATTCGATTCGGTAAGAATAAAGAGAGAATTACCCACAACACCCAAGCGTTTTGCACGCAATTTGAGCTGGCCGCCCGACTCTTCGCCCGAAACGTAAAGCACGCGACGGCTCTCGCCGAGAGAGTCGCAAATTTGCATCAAAAGCGTGGATTTACCGATGCCGGGTTCGCCGGAGAGGAGCACAACAGAGCCATGCACGAGTCCGCCACCGAGCACGCGGTCAAGCTCTCCAAGACCTGTTGTGCGGCGCATATAATCGGGAATTTCCAAATCGGTAAAGCCGACTGCATGGTTATCTCCAATCGAGGGGATCATACTCACGCGTTTGGGAGCATTTGCGGCAGGAGCCATTTCTTGCACGTCCTCAACAAAAGCGTTCCAAGCACCGCAAGAGGGGCATTTGCCAAGCCACTTGGGGCTTTTATATTCACATTCAGAGCAGATGTAAAACGTTTTCAGTCCTTTCATTGTTTTCACCGGACCTTTCTTTTTGTACTTGCCTCCATTATACCGCATTTTTGGTAGATTTGCAAGAGGTTTTATGCAATTGAGCGCAAAATTCCCATGCATAACACAAGTGCCAACTGTTGGCGGTAGTTTTTGTCAGCAAGAAGTGCCGCCTCCTCGGGTGAGGAAAGAAAACCGCACTCCACAAGTACGGCAGGGCACTTCAATTTTCGCAAAAGATAAATACTGCTACCGCTCCGTTTTACGGTGCGGTCGTTTTCGTTTTGCAGGAGTTTTTGTGTGGTTGATTGAATGATTTTGGCAAGCTCAAATGAAGCTTCGTTATTCTCCGAATATAAGACCTGCACCCCTTGGCAGGATGGGTGCGGATAGGTATTCATGTGAATGCTGACAAACACCGCGCCCTTTGTTTGTTCGGCTATTTTGAGGCGTGCATCGGCATCCAATTTCTTTTTACGGCCTTTAAAATTCACGTTTCTATCGTACAAAAGTGTGTCGGTATCGCGTGTTAAAATGACCTCTGCGCCGTTGGCGACCAAAATGTCGCGCATCGCAAGGACAAGGGCAAGGTTGAGGTCCTTTTCAAGCATTCCGTCGGCACTCGAAGCGCCACCGTCCTCACCGCCGTGACCTGCATCCAAAATGACGGTTTTTAGGGAGTGGGAAGGCTCTTTATTCACAACATCCAAATCGGTTTTTTGACGTGTTGTTTCGGCAATGCCGAACAAAATTGCCATAAGAATACTCAAAAAAAGCAAAAACGCCAAAAAGCGCCAACAAAATAAGTGCTTTTTCAAATTGTTTTTTCTCCAATCATCAAAAATTGCATAGCAATTTATGCATAAAAATCAAAGAATATTCATTTTTGGTGTTGACATTCTAAAAAAATATTGTATAATAATATAAGATGGGTTATTATGTGGTATTGAGCCCTTTTGATTGACATTACCCCCGTGTGGGAGAAAGGAATTGCAAGCAATGGCAGCAATTACAAGAAAAGAAGCAAGAGCAGAGGTTTTCCACCTGCTTTTTGAGACAGAATTCCATCCCGAGACATCGGCCGAGGAGATTTACGCACTCTCGCAACAGGATCGCGAGTTTGTTGAGGATGCATACATCCGCCGTGCATATTTTGGCGTGCGCGAGCATCTTGAAGAGATTGACGAGATTATGACACGTCACTCCAACGGCTGGAAGGTTTCTCGAATTACCCCCATATCTCGCAGTGCAATTCGTCTTTGCATCTTTGAAATGAAATACATGGACGATATCCCCTCAGCGGTTTCTATCAACGAGGCTATCGAGCTTGTCAAAACCTATGACGATCCCAAAATGCGCACCTTTGTAAACGGCGTTTTGCACGGTGCAAAAACAGAATTGGAAGCAGCGGCACAATGACCGAGTGCTTTATTGGCATCGATACCAGTAACTATACAACCTCGGCGGCGATCTGTACCAAAGACGGTGAGATTGTTGCCAACCTCAAGCTTCCGCTGCCGGTAAAGGCAGGCGAGTGCGGACTTCGTCAAAGCGATGCGGTATTTGCGCACGTTAAAAATCTGCCAACCATTATGCAAACCCTTGCGAGTGAGTTGCAGGGAATGAAGCCCGTAGCCATTGGCGTTTCCGCAACGCCAAGACCGCAAGAGGGTTCCTATATGCCGTGCTTTCTTTCGGGAATTGCAGCGGCTGAGGCGTTTGCAACGGCTGCAAGCATTCCGCTTTTGCGCTTTTCGCATCAAGAGGGACACATCATGGCGGCTACCTATTCGGCAGGGGCAATGCACCTTTTGAACAGTGAGCGCTTTGCGGCGTTCCACGTTTCGGGTGGAACCACCGAGGTGCTTATTGCGACACCTCATGCAAAGGGATTTGATATTGAGCTTTTTGCGGCAACCGCCGATATCAATGCAGGACAGGCCATCGATCGCATCGGTGTTATGCTCGGCTTGCAATTCCCATGCGGAAAAGAGCTTGAGAAGCTTGCAGAGAAGAATGAGAAAAAGGTTCCCAAGTCGCGCATTTGTGTAAAAGACGGATACTGCAACCTTTCGGGCCTTGAAAATATGGCGACCAAGCTGTGGCAGGAAAGTGGCGATGCCGCTCTTGTTGCCGCATTTACACAACAGTTTATTGCCGACACACTTATTGCAATGACAAATGAGCTGGATGCTCGCATTCCGTCTCTTTCCATTGTCTATGCAGGCGGTGTTATGAGCAATCGCTATTTACAGTCTCGCCTTGGTGAGCGAGAAAACACCTATTTTGCAGAGCCGCAATTCTCTGCAGATAATGCGGCAGGCATTGCTCTGCTTTGCAGAAAACAACATCTCAAAATTTGATGAAAGGAGCGCACAATGCAAGAGGGAAGACAGACGCTTTCGGTTACACAACTCAACGAATATCTCAAAATGGTCATTGAGGGCGACCGCGTTTTGTCAAACGTATTTGTGCGCGGTGAAATATCCAACTTTAAGCTCTATTCTTCGGGGCACGCGTATTTCACACTCAAGGATGATGCAGGGCAACTCAAGTCGGTAATGTTTCGCTCGTACTTTTCTCGCATGGCATTTATGCCCGAGGACGGTATGCGCGTGATCGCGCACGGACGTGTTTCGGTGTACGAAACGAGCGGACAGTACCAGCTTTACGTAGACGATATGCAACCCGATGGGGCAGGATCCTTGGCAATGCGATTTGAGCAGCTCAAACGTAAGCTTGCCGCTGAAGGATTGTTTGACGAGGCTCGCAAGCGTCCTCTGCCTCCCATGCCGCGACGTATCGGTGTTATCACTTCGCCGTCAGGCGCGGCCGTGCACGATATCATCAACGTGTTGGGGCGCAGATTTCCTGCTGCCGAAATGATCCTTTACCCAAGTGAGGTGCAGGGCGCGCAAGCACCTGCGCAGCTGATCTCGGGCGTTGAGTTCTTTTCTATGACAGGGCTTGTTGACGTTATTATTCTCGGTCGCGGTGGTGGCTCTGCCGAAGACCTTTGGGACATCGGCTGG
>JAGBSQ010000106.1 GCA_017631775.1 Clostridia bacterium
GGGGTCTTTCTTGCAACTCACCGTTGACCTCACCGCGACGGAAGCGAATGCTTCGCTCTGTGGTTCCGTAATAGGATTTAACGATCATATATTCCGAAGCATATTGCGTAGCGCACGCACCAAGGCCATTCAGACCAAGGGAGTATTCATACGCACCCCCACCGCTGTTGTTTTCATATTTACCGCCTGCATAAAGCTCACAGTAAATCAAATCCCAGTTCCAACGACCTTCCGCTTCGTTCCATCCAAGCGGAACACCGCGACCGTGGTCGTCAACTTCAATACTTCTATCTTGAAAAACAGTAACCTTAATTTCATTACCGTGTCCGGCCTTTGCCTCGTCTACCGAGTTGGAGAGAATTTCAAAAAAAGAGTGCTCGCATCCTTCAAGACCGTCCGAACCGAAAATAACCGAGGGGCGTTTTCTAACTCTGTCTGCGCCTTTTAAGGCTTTTATACTTTGATCATTATATTCTTGTTGTGCGTCTTGCTTTTTTGTAGCCATTGGCATCCATCCTTTCGCAAAGCGTAGTAAAACAGTTATCTATTATCATTATAGCAGAAAAAAAGCTTTTTGAAAAGGGGGAGATGCGTATTTTTTGAAAAAATTTGTATTTTCTCGTCTTTTTCTATTGCAACTTCGGGGGAAATAGAATATAATAGTATGTAGATTGACTTACGCACACGCGCGAGCATAGTCGCGCACGCGCTACACGCGCCCACGGGCGGCGACCAAGGAGGGAAGAGACTTTTGAAACTATTGGATTGGATGCAATATATTCGCGGAAAAAGATGCGCGGTGGTAGGGCTTGGTGTTTCTAACCGCTCCCTCATCGGCTTTTTGCTCATGCGCGGTGCCATTGTTTGCGCACGCGATAAAAAAACACGCGAAGAAATTGGCGACTACGCCGACGAAATTGAAAAGCAAGGCGCTACCTTAAAGCTTGGCGAAGAGTATCTTGAAGATTTGAATGAAGAAATCATTTTTCGTTCCCCCGGCATGCGCCCCGATATTCCCGCTTTCAAAGAAGCAGTAGAGAAGGGAGCGGTGCTGACCTCGGAGATGGAGCTCTTCTTTGAACTTACACCGGCTACCGTTATCGGTATTACCGGTAGTGACGGAAAGACCACATCTACCACCTTGACAGGTTTGATTCTTTCGCAAGAATACAAGGACGACGAAAAAACGCGCATCTTTGTGGGCGGCAACATTGGCACACCGCTCCTCCCAATGGTGGCAGATATGACCGAGCGCGATTTTGCCGTTGTTGAGCTTTCCAGCTTTCAGTTGCAGGGAGCCACACGCTCGCCTCACGTGTCGGTCATTACCAACGTTACCCCTAACCACCTCAACTGGCACACGGGCATGGATGAATACACCCTTGCCAAGACCAATGCTTTTCGCAATCAGCCTTGCCGCCGCGTCGTTCTCAATGCCGAGAACCGCATTACTGCGGAAATCGCCAAGGACGTTACCATTCCCGTAACCTATTTTTCCTCTAAAAAAGAGTCGCATACTGAATTTCCTCTTCGCGAATGCGACAGTGCCGTATACGTGCGAGACGGCAAAATCTATCTTTGGAACGACGGCACCGAGCACGAAATTATGCAAGCGGCACTCCTTTTGCTGCGCGGTCGCCACAACCTTGAAAATTTGATGAGCGCGATCGCACTCACGTTTGATTATGCATCTCCCGAGAGCGTGCGCGAGGTTGCTACCACCTTTACGGGTGTAAAGCACCGCATGGAGCCGGTTCGCGTTTCCAACGGCGTAACCTATTATGATAGCTCCATCGACTCCACCCCCGTGCGCACGGCGGCGGTTCTTTCGGCAATGCCTGCAAAACCTATTGTTATTTGCGGCGGCTCGGATAAAGGAACTCCTTATGAACCCCTTGCGGACGCCATTTGCGAATATGCAAAGGCAGCCGTTATTACGGGAGCAACTGCAGGTAAGATCCTGACCGCGCTTTCGCAAAAGGATGAAGTACAAGAGGGTAGAATTCCCGTATATCTGCAGGCTGATTTTACCGAGGCCGTTAAATTGGCTTGCACCGTAGCACAATCGGGAGACATCGTTTTGCTTTCTCCCGCCTGCGCAAGCTTTGATGCATTTAAGGATTATAAGGAACGCGGAATGGTGTTCCGTTCTATCATTGAACAATTCTGACCAAAGAAAGGAAACTCAAAATGAACGAGCAATATTATTATCCCGTGCGCGGCAAGGCTGCCGATTTTCGCAGGAGAGCAAAGCAAGCGCTCAAGGGTTCTTGGTGGATGGCAGCCATCGTCACCCTTTTGGCGGTTATTTTCGGCGGTGTAACCCTTGCCGGCGGCGGTAGTGTATCGGTCAGCGGCGATTTGGGATCTACCCTGGGCGACCTGATCTACGTTGAGGATAGCGAGTATCCCGAAACCGATTTGGAAATTGAGGAAGAAGAGGAATACGTTCCCATTCTCACTCCCGAGGAAGCAGAGGCCTTTGAAGCGGCACTTGCAAACTTTGATTTTGCAACCATGGCAGAGTTCTTTGGCGAGGATTATCCTATTGTAGCGCTGATCCTTTCTTCCTTTGTTCTTGCTTTTGGAATTGCTTTTGTTGTTATTTTTGCCCTGCAAATGTTTGTTTCCTCGCCCGTTAAGGTAGGCTACCGCAAGTTCTGCCTCAACGTGCTCGATGGTAAAAAAGAGGGCATTGGTCTTGACGTTTTGTTCGATCGCTTTAGCAAAGGCTACCTCAAAACGGTAGGACTTAACTTTGTGCATACCCTTATTATGGGATTGACCTCTATTCCCACATACGTAGGCTTGTTTATTGGCGGTGCGCAATTCTTTGGCGCGCTCCCCACACTTCTTGCAAGTGAAACACCCGAGGCGATAATCATCCCCTTCCTGAGCTTTTTTGCCATCACCTATCTTGGCGCAATCGTTACCGTTTGCATCAGCATTCCCGTTTCTTACATGTATTCCATGGCACACTTCATTATGGCAGACTACCCCGGCGTTGGCGCGATCGAAGCTCTGCGCCTCTCCAGACAAATGATGAGAGGCAACAAGTGGA
>JAGBSQ010000107.1 GCA_017631775.1 Clostridia bacterium
CTATAAACGACTGCAGCACCGATCAAAGCGAAAAGATACTCTTAGACTTTGCAAAAGAACATAAAGACATTTCTATAAAAATCTGTTAAAATGTACATAAGTCTGCTCTTATGATAGAGTGGATGGAAAGGAGATTTTTATGAAATCAAACGGAAAACTCAGTGTTCTGACCAAAATGAAGTACGGCGTTGGAGATTTTGGTATGGCTGTTGTTACGGCAATGCTGCAATTCTCTATGCTCTTCTACTACACCGACATCGTTGGCGTAAACCCCGCCCTTGCAGGCACCGCAATTCTGATTGGTAAAATCACATGGGACCTTGTAAACGATACCCTCTTTGGCTACCTCGAAGACAAGACCAAGTCGAGATGGGGCAAACGCAGACCCTACCTCATTTTTGGTGCTCTGCCCTTTGCACTCTCTTTTTGGGGCGTATTCTCTATTCCTCAAGGCATTGAAAACGATCTCGTTTGTTGCTTGCTCATCGTTGGCAGCTTCATTCTCTTTGATACCTTCCACACCCTCACCGGAACCGCATACTCGGCTATGACAGCAGAAATTACCGAGGACTATGACGAGCGCACCTCGCTCTCCACTTACAGAATGGTATTCTCGGTTATCGGTTACATTGCAGGTGCGGGTTTGAGTGGCACTCTGGCAGGTGTGTTCAGCAACGCTTTTGGCATCAGCATTCACCAAGGCTGGAGCATGGTTGGCCTTCTCTTTGGTGTACTTGGTGGCATTTCTATGCTCATCCCCGGCTTGTTCCTCAAATACGAGCCCGCGGTTGAAAGCAAACCCAGCGAACTGCCTCCCTTTAAGTCCATCATTTCCACCTTTAAAAACAAACCCTTTGTTAGCTACATCATCGTTACCTCTATCATGTCCATCAGCTTTACCATGGTAACGGCTATGCTCAACTATTACATCAACCATCAGCTCCACATGGAAGAATCCGGTCTCCTTGTAATGCTTGCAATGATGGGTACGCTGGCTGTATTCCTCGTTCCCTGCGGCATTCTTTCAGGCAAAATTGGCAAGGCAAAAACCTATGCGGTTGGTCTTTCCATCGCGTCGGTAGCACTTATGGTCGTATTCTTTATGCCGGTAGGCCCCAATCCGCTCATCTTTGTTTTGGCGGCGATTGCAGGTCTCGGCTTCTCTGCTCAATGGGTATGCCCCCACTCCATGATCCCCGACGTTATTGAATATGACGAGCTCATGACGGGTGAACGTCGCGAAGGCGTTTACTACGGCGTACACGCAACCTCCGGCAAAATTACCGGTGCTTTGGCTTCTGCCGCTTGCGGTTGGGGTCTTGAAATCGGCCGTTACGTTGAAAACAGCGCTAGCCAACCCGATAGCGCACTTTTGGCAATTCGTATTCTCTTCGCCCTTCTCCCTGCAATCTTCTTGCTCATTTGTGTTCCGCTCCTTATCAAGTACCCCATCACAAGCCAAAGCCACAGCGAGGTTATGCGTCAGCTTGCTGAAAGAAGAGCACAAAAAACAAACACAGAGGAAACTGCAGAATGAAAATAACGATTATTGGAGCAGGACTTGGCGGACTGACTTTTGGTGCGCTCGCCGCACGCGACGGTCACGAGGTCTCCATTTATGACAAAAACCAAAAGCCCGGCGGCGTAGTCGCACTCTTTGAACAAGACGGCTACAAGTTTGAGCAGGGTCCCCTTCTCATTGGCGATATGCTCGAGGGCGAGCCGATTTACGAACTGCTCGACTCCCTTGGTATTCATCTTGAAACCATCAGAGCCGACCGCGACATCATTATGCCCGACTACGATATGATTACCCCTGCCGAATACAAGGGCCCCTATTGGCGTCGCGACAGACTGATCGAGCTCTTTCCCGAAGAGAAAAAAGGCATTCTCAAATACTACAAATTCTACGATGACGTACTGCGTTTGCGCTACACTGCTATGCAAAAACCGTCACCGTTGCAAAAATTGCAGTTGGCTCTCGCGTTCCTCAAGGTTAAAAAATACGCCTCGATGAGTGCCGATGAGCTGACCAAATATTTCTTCAAATCCGAAAAGATCAGAACCCTCTACACCGGCATTTTGGCAGACTTTTGCGCCGACCCCTCGGAGGCAGAAGGCCTTGCGGTTGTATTCACCAACTTTGAAACCGCATTTGACAAGCGCATTCCGCTTGACAAAAACGGCAAAAAATACTACCCCGGCTACTGCTACGTCAAAGGCGGCTGCCAAAAAATTCCCGAAGCCCTTGCCGATTACATCACCGCGCACGGCGGAAAGATCCACTACGGCCAGGTTGTGGAAAAGGTTTTGGTTGAGGATAAGACCGCACGCGGCATTCGCTTGGCAAGCGGCGAGGAAATTTACAGCGACCTCGTTGTTGGCTGCGGTGCAGGACGCGACTTCTTCTTTGATGCCGTCGGTCGCGAGCATTTGGATGAAGAATATCTTGAGGTTCTCGACACCTTCCGCCCGATGGAAGCCGTATTTATGCTGCACCTTGGTGTGGATATTGACCCCATGGAGCACTTGCGCGCAGCTCTCGTTTACTGCTACGGCATGTACGATTTGCACGCGGCAACCGAAAAGCTTCGCACAGGTGTTTATCACGAGGGCGATGACGGTTATCTCATCTTCGTTCCCTCCGATCACGCCGATGATTTTGCCCCCGAAGGCAAGCATTGCGTAACCATTTACACCGTTGCCCCCGATACACTTAAGGACGGTGACTGGGAAGAACGCAA
>JAGBSQ010000108.1 GCA_017631775.1 Clostridia bacterium
AGATCAAAATTAGCGAAAACGTTGGTAAGATTACCACGCCGCACTTCAAAAAGATTTACCGTTTGCATGATAGGGAAACCGGTAAGGCTGAGGCAGACCTTATCTGCGTTTGGGATGAGGTTGTAGACGATAGTCAACCTCTTGAAATTTTTGATCCTCAACACACTTGGAAGCGCAAAAAAATGGAGAACTTTACCGCAACTGAGCTGCTCGTTCCCGTATTCCAAAACGGCAAGCAGGTTTATGAGTTGCCCACGTTGCAAGAGATTCGAAAGCATTGCGAAGAAGAAATTGCCGGAATGTGGGATGAAGTTCGTCGCTTTAGCAACCCGCACAACTACTACGTTGACCTTTCGCAAAAGCTTTGGGATATCAAGCACGATATGCTCAAATCTCGTCAAAAATAAAACATGATTTTTCCCGAAATACGCTCCTTGGCGTATTTCGGGTTCTTTTTTTGCAAAAATGACGGCAAAAAAACCGAAAAGACAAAATGATTTTTGCAAAAACCTAGTGGAATTTATAATTATATATGCTATAATAATAGAGAATATGGTCAAAATCGACTTTCGGAGGCGGATTATGAATTTTTGGGCAGAACTTTGGGCTCATATTTGCAACTTCTTTATGCAGTATGTAGCACAGCCGATCATGAATATGGAGGTACGCGATATCATCGACGTACTTCTTTTGGCTATTGTTTTGTATGAACTTTTCCGTTTTGCCAAAAATAGACGTGCAGGACGTGTAACCATTGGTCTTGTGATATGCATTATCGTTTTGACCTTGGTAAAGCTCTTTAAACTTCCGGCACTTTCTTATATCAGCGATCTTTTTGCCGCAGCAGCGTTCTTCTGCATCGTTGTTATCTATCAGCCCGAAATTCGTGATGCTCTTGAGCGCATCGGCAACTCCACCTTCCTCAATCCGCTCAGCGACACGCTTCCACGCAAGCATTTGACCCTTGCAAAAACCACCGCCGAAGAAATTGCCGATGCCGTTTTTGAAATGTCTGAAAAGAGAGTTGGCGCCCTGATCGTTATGGAGGGCCTGACAAAGCTTGGCGATTACATTCAAACCGGAAAGATTGTTGATGCTCGCGTAACCTCGCACCTTTTGCAAAACATCTTTTTTGACAAGGCTCCTTTGCACGATGGCGCGCTTGTCATTCGCAATATGCGCATTTGGGCGGCAAGCTGTGTTCTGCCTTCCAGTAGCAACGGCGAGTTAGATTTTGGCAACATGGGAACCCGTCACCGTGCGGCAGTTGGCGTTACTGAAGTAAGTGATGCTTTGGTAATTATTGTGTCCGAAGAAACCGGTGCGGTTTCTCTTGCACAAGACGGAAAGCTTTTGCGTCATGTTGATGACGAAACACTTTATGACGTATTGATGACCTATTTGGCAGGTCGCCTTTATATTCGCACCAAGCGCGGTGTTCACGTTAACCCCTTCGACCGTGTTCCGCTTTACCACCGTCAAAACGAAGAAACCAGCGATTTGATGGATATGGGACAGATCAGCATTGTAGAGGAGGAAGTGGTTGCTCCTTTGCAAGAGGAAGTTGAAACGCTTGAAAATCTTGATGCAGTGCCTTCCGGTGAAGAGATCGACAAGGACGAAACACTTTGACCGCTAAAGAAACGTAAGGAGGATGATACGATGAAAAAGAATGCCGTTGGAAGAATTCTTTATCAAAAAGTACCTGTTAAGAGCAGACTTGCATCTTGGCATATCCCTGCGCGTATTGTTTGTCTTTTGCTGGCTCTCCTTATTTGGTTGACCGTGAATGCTTTGAGAACAAACGCGATTGGATAAGTTTATGAATAAGACCAAACTCCTTTTGGAGAGAATTCGTGTGAGCGTTGATGCTTCGGACGAAACGATTGCAAACAAAGCCAGAGAAAAAATGAAGCGGGCGGGAATCAACCCCTCCACGCTTCATTTTCGGCTTTATAAAAAATCCATAGATGCTAGAAACCGTGAAGATATCCGCTTTGAATGTGCTGTTTTGGCAGAAGGAGAACTTCCCAAAAGGGCGCTCGAGGCAGATTTTCTCTCCCGCATGCAAGCGCGCATTATAACCGAGGAGGAGCCTAATCTTACCTTCGGTTCGCAATCGATAGCGGCACCGCCAGTGGTCGTTGGCATGGGGCCTGCAGGATTGTTCGCCGCACTTTTGTTGGCGCAAAACGGCTATGCTCCCATTTTGATCGACCGTGGTGGCTCCATTGCCGAACGCGCGGCTGACGTAACCCGTTTTCGCAACGAGGGAGTTTTAAACACCGAGTGTAACGTGCAATTCGGTGCCGGTGGTGCTGGAACGTTCTCGGACGGAAAGCTCATCACGCGTATCAACGATCCGCTTTGCAATTATGTTTTGAGATCCCTGATCACCTTTGGTGCTCCTGAGGATATTGCCGTTAAAGCAAAACCGCATATCGGAACCGATATTTTGCGCGTTGTTGTAGATAATATTCTTACCGAGATCGAGCGCCTTGGTGGCCGTGTGCTTTACCATTGCCGCATGGATGCGATCCTTGAGAATGCCGACAAGACTCTTACGGTAAAGACTACAAAGGGGGATTTTGTAGCAGGCTCGCTTCTGTTGGCGCCCGGTCACAGTGCAAGAGATACTTACCGATATCTCATCAAACAAAACTATGCAATCGAGGCAAAGCC
>JAGBSQ010000109.1 GCA_017631775.1 Clostridia bacterium
TCTTTGCGGCAAGCAGTGCTGCTTCGTTGAGAAGGTTTGCAAGATCTGCTCCCGTAAAGCCAACGGTAGACTGTGCAACCTTGTGGAAGTCAACACCCGACTCGAGGGGCTTGTTGCGCGCGTGTACCTTAAGGATCTCTTCTCTACCCTTCATATCGGGGTAGTTAACCGTGATTTGACGGTCAAAGCGTCCGGGACGAAGGAGTGCAGGGTCGAGGATGTCGGGGCGGTTGGTTGCCGCCATAACGATGATACCGTCGTGCGAGCCAAAGCCGTCCATTTCTACGAGCAATTGGTTAAGGGTTTGTTCTCTTTCATCATGTCCGCCGCCAAGGCCTGCGCCACGGTGACGGCCAACGGCATCGATCTCATCGATGAAGATGATAGCCGCAGGAGTTTTGCGAGCGGTTTCGAACAAATCACGCACACGGGATGCACCGACACCAACGTACATTTCTACAAAGTCGGAACCCGAAATCGAATAGAAAGGTACGCCTGCCTCACCTGCAACGGCTTTTGCCAAAAGGGTCTTACCCGTGCCGGGAGGGCCTTGGAGCAATACACCGTGAGGAATTTTTGCACCAAGCTTTGTAAATTTTGCAGGATCCTTGAGGAACTCAACGATCTCAACGAGCTCTTCTTTTTCTTCATCGGCGCCTGCCACATCGCGGAAGAGCACCTTTTTGCTTTCGTCAACGTCAGGGGTCTTAACGCGTGCCTTGCCAAAGTTATTAAACTTTCCGCCGCCGGCTCCACCCATTCTCTTAACAGAGATGAAGTAGATAACAACGAAGAGAATAATGATAAAGAGTGTGGGCAAAAGGCTGACCCACCAAGGCATGGTGGCCTGCGGTTGATACTCGATAACAACACCGTTTGCCAAAAGTGTTTGTTGGAAATCTTGATAGAACATATCAACGTACGCCAATTCATAACTCTTTTGCGAGTCATCGAACAGCGTTACGGTAACGTCACCCGTGTTGTGAACGTAAACCGCTTTTACTTCGTTTCTTTGAATGTAGCCCGCCAGCTCGCTGTAATTATCAATTACCGTGCCCTTGGTATCCTTGTAGAACAAGGACGAGAGCATGACAATGATAACGGCAAACAACACCGCATACAAGAGCAGCTGACGGCCAAAACTGTTTTTCTTCTTCATAAATCTGTAACTCCTTCCCCCTCGGGGATCTTTTTATTTACTCGCTGTAAACCGACGGATCAAGAACGCCGATGTACGGAAGATTGCGATAGTATTCTGCAAAGTCAAGTCCGTAGCCTACTACAAACTCATCGGGAATAACAATGCCGGTGTAGTCTGCGGTCATTTCAACTTGACGGCGAGAAGGCTTATCGAGAAGTGTGCAGCACTTTACGCTGTGTGCGCCACGGGTCTCCAAAAGCGAGCAAAGCTTTTGCAGGGTGCGGCCACTGTCGATGATATCCTCAATGATGATAACGTCAACATTTTCAATATCAAGCTTCAGCTCAAGGCTCACTTCAATAAAGCCGGAGGTTTCAACACCTGCACCGTAAGAGGATACCTTCATAAACTCAATAGTGCACGGGCGGTTGATGCGACGAATGAGGTCGGTAGCAAACAGAACCGAGCCCTTGAGTACGATTACAAAAACGAGCTCGCGGTTTTGGTCGGGATAGTCTGCATTGATTTGTGCCGCAAGACGGTCGCAGGTCTCTTGAATTTGTTTCTCGTCCGCCAAAATGTACTTCATATCATCTCTCATTTGGTGCATAACAATCTTCCTTTCTTTTTGCGTTCTCAAAACGCGTTGCTATTAACGTTGATTTCAATTTTGTAAGCAGAGGCTTTTTGAGCCTTTGCGATGTTTTCTTTGAATTCGTCTGACGTTCCCACAAAGGGCGCCCAAACGATTTGTTGCTTTTGACAAAGCAACGGAAGTGTACGGCGCAGCTCTATCGGTATGCCCTTTTGCGCATACAGGCGGCGCAACTGACGGTGCATTTTGCCACGCAGGATTACGTCACCCTCGCGACGGTTGCGCCACGTAAAGGATTTTTCCAGCTCTTCCCAATCCCCAAAAAGCACAAGAGCATTCTCTTGCCCCACAGCTTTGTCAGAACCTTCTGTAGGTGTGATGCGAATGGAAATATCGGTGTTGGGGATTATGCTCTCCCCCAAAGTCAGGGGCAACGTGTATTCGCCAATGGGTTGCGGCTTGGTTTTGGTAAGCGAGAGTCGACCGCGAGCCGTGCAATATGCCGAAACACCTGTTGGCAACGCCACACGCGCGGTGGTGTCGCCACTCTCGACTAAATGCAAGAGTGCTTGTAAATGAATCGCTTCGAAGGAGACGTTTCTTTCCTCTTCAAACCACATCTGCAGAGCACGACGGCGGATAGCGGGATGCGCTCCTCGCAAAGCTTTGATACTGATGCCATCATGTGTCTTGTTTTCGACAAGCAGCTGCTGCGTAACCTCTCTCAAATAAGCATCGTCTTCGGCAAGCTCTGCACTCATACGCACGGCACGGTGCGAAGCGTCGGCATAGAGACTTTCCAGCACGGGAATGACCTTGGCACGAATGCGGTTGCGCGCATAAGCGGTATCGGTATTTGTGCTGTCTGCAACGAATGATAGATCATTTTTCATGCAATACCAAAGAACGTTCTGCTTTGTAAATCCGAGCAACGGGCGCACAAGGTGTCCCGCTTCAAACGGACGAATAAGCGAAATGCCCGAAAGCCCCGAAAGCCCCGTTCCGCGTGCGATGCGGAAAAGGATTGTTTCGAGGTGATCATCGGCGTGATGCGCCGTGAGCAAGATGGGAATATTCCGCTCACTCATCAAATCAGCAAAAAAGGCATAGCGCACCTCACGTGCGGCTTCCTCAATGCTCTGTCCTCTCTCTTTGGCAAGAGCGGGGACGTCGGCATTGAGAATGGCAATCTCAAGCCCGCGTTCTTTGGCTACATTCTCGCAGAATGCGCGGTCACGAAGTGCCTCTTCTCCGCGAATTCCGTGATTGACGTGCGCCAAAAGAATGGGAGCCTTGGAATATTCTTTTTGCAGCATATCCAAAAGCGCCACCGAGTCGGCACCGCCCGAAAACGCCAACAAGATTGGCGCATTGGGTTGTGTTCCCGAAAGCTGATAGGGGTCGATCACTCTTCCCTTTTGCATGCTTCTTTTTGTCATACGCCTACGTCGCGATCATCGGCAATGGTCACGAACTTGGTGAACTGACCGTTCCAGCCCATGTTGACCGTGCCGGTAGAGCCATGACGGTTCTTTGCAATGATGACCTCGGCAATGCTGGTATCCTGCCCTGCCGCATCATCTGTTTTATAGTATTCACTGCGGTACAGGAAAATAACGGTATCGGCATCCTGCTCGATAGCACCCGAGTCACGAAGGTCGGACAGCATCGGCTTCTTGTCGGTTCGAGACTCCGGTCCACGGGAGAGCTGTGCGCAACAAACA
>JAGBSQ010000110.1 GCA_017631775.1 Clostridia bacterium
CCCGAGGGAGAGCTCCCACCGAAGGTGGGGGAGAGGGGGAGATATGACACAGAGCGCTAAAAAGTTATTTTGAAAATACCAAAAGAAAGGACCGTTTATGGGAAAGATCAAGGTTCTGCCCTTTGCGGTAGCCAACTTAATAGCGGCGGGAGAGGTTGTTGACCGTCCTGCGTCTGTCATCAAGGAATTGATGGAGAATGCGATTGACGCGGGTGCTGATCGCATCACCGTTGAGATTCAAAACGGTGGTGTAACCTTTATGCGCGTCACCGACAACGGGTGCGGCATGTCGCCCGAGGATCTTCCCGTAGCCATCCGCCGCCACGCCACAAGTAAGATTAAAGTGGCAGAAGACCTTGACGGCATTCTCACCCTCGGTTTCCGCGGTGAGGCTTTGGCCGCCATTGCATCGGTTTCGGATGTTCGCATCATCTCCAAAACCGCTGACGCGCAGTTTGGCGCGGTGCTCGAAGCACACGGTGGCAATATTCACAGCATCACCGAGCAAGGATGTTCCACAGGTACGTCTGTCATTGTTGAAAATCTGTTTGCCAACGTTCCCGCGCGACGCAAGTTCCTTAAAAAGGACGTCACCGAGGCGATGGCAGTCACCGCCAACGTTGAAAAAGTCGCGCTTTCCAATCCGCAAATTGCGTTCCGTCTCATCGTTGACGGAAATCTCAAACTCGAAACCGCAGGCGACGGAAATTTGCAAAACACCATTTATGCCGTATTCGGCAAGGATTTCGCATCTCGCCTCATCGAAGTCAACAGCGACCACGAAGGCATTACCATTTCGGGATTCATCGGTAGAACCGATAATTTCAAGGCAAACCGCAACTATCAAAATTTCTTTATCAATGGACGTTTTGTCAAAAGCAAGACCGCAATGGCGGCACTCGAGCAAGCCTATACTTCGTATATGCCGCCCGAAAAGTTCCCGTGTTGCGTGCTTTACATCACTATCAACCCCGCGCGCGTTGACGTCAACGTGCACCCTGCAAAGTTAGAGGTCAAATTCTCTAACGAGAAGGCAGTATTTGAAGCCATTTACTATACCGTCAGAACCGCGCTCGAGAGCAACGTCACACGCCCCTCAATGCAACTGAATTTTGGCACACGTACCGCCAAAAGCGCGTTTGCACCCAAGGTTTCCGAGGCGATTGCGCCCGTAAAGGACGGCAAAATTGAAAGTTTGGCATCCCGTCAACTTTCCTACGACCTCGAAAACCGCACCCAACCGCAACCTCAGGCGCGTATGACCGCCGAGGAATATCGCAACCTCTACGCCACGGGCAAGCAGGGAACACCTCCCGCGCGCCCCGCATCCCAACCTCCCGTGCTTCCTAAAGAGGCGCCCGATGCTGTGAAAAATGAAGGACGAATTCCCGTGGTCGAGGAACCCAAGCAAGTCGTTTCGACTCCCGCACCGACATCTGCACCCACTCCGACACCTCAAAAAATTGAGGAAAAAGTGGAAGAAAAAGCCACACCTGTGGCACAAAAAAACGAAATCCCCGTACCTGTTGCCGCACCGCAAGAAGTACCCGTTGTGCCTTTCTACCGCATTGTGGGCGAGGTGTTCAACTCCTACGTAATCGTTCAGGTCGAGGAAAAAATGCTCATCATTGATAAGCACGCCGCGCACGAGCGCATTCTTTTTGAACAACTCAAAGCGGGACTTTCCGAGGTCGAGGTTGTATCGCAAATGCTGATGCTCCCCATCGAGGTTATGATGACGAGTGGGGAAGTGGAAGCGCTCAAGCAATACAACGACGAGCTCGAAAAAATCGGATTTTCGCTCCGCTTTGCGCGCAATACCGTCTCGGTAGATGCCATTCCCGAAGAGGTGGATTGCGATGCCGTGCCCGACATGCTGGGCAGCATGGCAGGTCGCATTCTCGACAACACGGGTAGCGTAAAGCTTACACGTGACATCATTTTTGAAAAAGCCCTTTATCAAGCCGCCTGCAAGGCGGCAATCAAAGCGGGCAGGGCGTATGCTGACGAGCACGTTAAGTGGATCGTTGACAAGCTGATGACCATTCCCGATATCACCTTCTGCCCTCACGGCAGACCTGTCGCCCTTGAAATGTCGCACCACACGCTTGATAAGCAGTTCGACAGAACGGGGTTCTAAATTTTACAAAAGGAGATTATTCGTATGAGAAAATGTCTCAGATGCCAAACCGAAATGGTTGAAGATTTGAACGTAATGGTTTCCAATGGCGCCTACGGTGTAGACGTGCGCGAAAAAGGCATGTTTAAAGGCTCTTTGGGAAAGGTCAAATGTGCCGTTTGCCCCGCGTGCGGATATCTTGAAACATACATTGAAAAGACCGACAGCATTCGCGAATTGGTCGAAAACAACAAGCAGTAAATCACAGACGTGTACACCTGAACTGTGTATGGCGTCTTACAAATCATCATTTTTAGTGGCAAGCTGAACTCTTGCATACAGAAAGGATCAATATGTCAATTAACAAATTTGAGGTTTTAAAAACCGAAGGTCGCGCGCGCCGCGGTGTGTTGCACACCGTGCACGGTGACATTCAAACGCCCGTGTTTATGAACGTCGGCACTTGCGGTGCCATCAAGGGCGGTATCAACACAATGGAGCTCAAAAAGGTCGACTGTCAGGTCGAGCTTTCCAACACCTACCACTTGCACGTTCGTCCGGGTGACGGTCTCATCCGCAAGATGGGCGGACTCCGTAAATTTATGAACTGGGAAGGCCCCGTGCTCACCGACAGCGGCGGATTTCAAGTTTTCTCTCTTGCAAAGCTGCGCAAAATTACCGAAGAGGGTGTAGAGTTCCGCTCTCACCTCGACGGTGCTCGCATTTTTATGGGACCCGAGGAAAGTATGCAAATTCAATCCAACCTCGCGTCCACCATTGCAATGGCGTTTGACGAGTGTGTCGAAAACCCTGCACCGCACGAATACTGCAAGCAGAGCATGGAGCGCACCTACCGTTGGCTGGTTCGCTGCCGCGAGGAAATGGATCGCCTCAACGCGCTCCCCGATACCCTCAACCGCAACCAAATGCTCTTTGGCATCAACCAAGGCGGCACGTATGAGGATTTGCGCATTGAACACATGAAGATGATCTCCGAAGTTCCTTGCGAGGGTTACGCCATTGGCGGTCTTGCCGTAGGCGAGGCAACCGAGGATATGTATCGCATTATCGATGCCGTTGAGCCCTATATGCCCAAGGACAAGCCTCGCTACTTGATGGGCGTAGGCACGCCTTGCAACATTCTCGAGGCGATCCACTACGGTGTGGACTTCTTCGATTGCGTCATGCCCACCCGTAACGCGCGTCACGGCAACGTTTTCACTTGGCACGGCAAAATGAACCTCACCAACGAAAAATACGCCTTTGACGATCGCCCGATCGATTCGGGATGCGAATGCACCGCTTGCAAAAATTACAGCCGTTCCTACATTCGCCATCTGCTCAAAGCAAAAGAGACCGTTGGCATGACCTTGGCAGTAACACACAACCTTTATTTCTATAACAACCTGACCCGCAAGATCCGCGAAGCCCTCGATGGCGGCTACTTTGAAAGCTTTTATCAAAAATACCGCAACATCTTGGGAGAACGCGTTGAAGATTAAAAGAGAAGCAGGGGAAAACTTTTTGAAAAAAGTTTTCCCCTGCACCCCTTTCAAAAACTTTCTCATAAAAGGTCAAAAAGGGAAGTCCATAGTTTACGGATAGACGGTCGGCGCGAGGATGAACCTCGCTTTGGTTGTCGATATTTTGTAGG
>JAGBSQ010000111.1 GCA_017631775.1 Clostridia bacterium
CGCGATATGGATACTATAATTAGTATAATATATTATAGTGGATTTGTCAAGAGGTTTTTGAAAAATATTTTGAGTTTTACCAAATTTTTTTATTCTTTTTTCAGCATATGCAAAGAGAGGCGAAAAAGACACCCAAAAATGCTTTGCCTGTTCCCTCACTCGGGGGATTGACAAGCCGCCACTTTTATGGTATAATGATAAATTGAGATAGTATGTACACGCGCGCGGTGCGCGCAAAATCCCGATTTTGAAAGGAAGATACTGTTATGAAGATCAATGCACTCAAATCTGCCCTGCTCGGCGGTGAATACGATGCTCGCCTTGCCTATATTTACGGAGAGGCTGCAGTTGCAAAACAAAGAGACCGCTATGCCGATGCAATCGATGCTTTTATTGCTCTTTACGGTGCCGACCGTGAGGGCGCTCTCTACTCTGTTGCCGGCAGAAGTGAGCTTTCGGGTAACCACACCGACCACAACCACGGCCGCGTAATTGCCGCATCGATTGACCTTGATATCATTGCAGTTGCCTCCCCCAACGGCGAGGACATCATTCGCCTCAAGAGCGAAGGCTTCCACGAGGACGTTATCGACATCAACGTTTTCACCACTCCCCGCGAAAACCCCGAGGGTCACTCGGATGAGTTGATTGCCGGTATGGTTGCAGGCTTCCGTGAAAACGGTTATGCCGTTGGCGGCTTTGATGCTTACACCACCTCTGATGTTCTCAAAGGCTCGGGTATTTCTTCCTCTGCAGCATTTGAGGATATGGTCGGCAACATCCTCAACCACATCTACAACGAGGGAAAGATCGACAACGTGGAAATCGCAAAGATTGCGCAATATGCCGAGAACGTATTTTTTGGCAAGCCCTGCGGCCTGATGGATCAAGTGGCTTGTGCCGTTGGCGGAATTGTTGCCATTGATTTTGCCGACCCCAAATCTCCCGTTATCGAAAAACTCGATATTGATATTTCGGGTGCCGGCTACAACCTCTGCATTACAAACACCGGTGGAAACCATGCCGACCTGACCGACGATTATGCCTCTGTTCCCCAAGACATGAAGAGCGTTGCCGCCTACTTTGGCAAGGCTGTTTTGCGCGATCTTGAAGAGGAAAACTTTGTGGCAAGCATTCCCCTTTTGCGCGCACAGTACGGCGACCGTGCCATTTTGCGCGCTATGCACTTTTTTGCAGAAAACCGCCGCGTAGCCGAACAAACCGAAGCACTTAAGGCGGGGGATCTTGATGCTTTCTTTGCAAACGTCATTGCCTCCGGCCGCTCCTCCTACTGCTATTTGCAAAACGTATATACCACCAAGAACGTCCAAGAGCAAGGACTTTCGCTCGCCCTTTGTCTTTCCGAGCGTCAGCTCGCAGGCAAAAAAGCCGCTTGGCGTGTGCATGGCGGTGGATTTGCAGGAACCGTTCAGGCATTTGTTCCCGCCCTTGACGTAATCGCCTATCGCGAGGCAATGGATGCCGCATTTGGCAAGGATGCTTGCATGGTTTTGCGCATTCGCCCCGTAGGTGCTGTTAAACTTTGATTTTGAAGGAACCTTTATGAAACCCGAAAACACTTGGCTTTTGTTACTGCTTATCGGTAACTCAATTCTCTTTTCGGTTGCTTACTTTGCACTGGCAACCATCTTTCCCATCTACATCGTTTACCTTGCGGTGGGCGTGATTTTGACCTTGATATTCGTCATTTACAACCGCGGATTTGTTGGCAAAAACCTCAAACCCGATCAGCTCCCCGACACAATGACACGCGAGCAAAAGCAGGCGTTTATTGACGATTGTGCCACACGTTTGCACAAATCGCGTTGGATGATCACGCTTATATTCCCCATCGCCTTGGCGTTTTGCCTTGATATGATGTACCTCTTTCTTTTGCCCATGCTGGAGGGAATGTTCCAATGAGTGACGTTCGCATCATATCCCTTTATTCGGGATCGACGGGAAACAGCTTTGTAATCAGCTCTCCCTCGGGAACGCTTTTGATTGATGCCGGCAAAAACGCAAAGCGTTTATGCACCGCTCTCGCCGAAGTTGGCATTGATGCCGATAGCATTGGCGCGATTCTTGTAACACACGAGCACACCGACCACGTAAGCGCTCTGCCCGTATTCCTCAAAAAGCACCCCGTTCCCGTACATATTGCCTACGGTTGCGCTTATAAGCTTTTGCCCCACCCATCGGTAGAACCGCTCCTCAATATGCACCCTCCCATTCACGAGGAATGCATTTGCGGTATGCGCGTGACCTCCTTCCCCACTCCTCACGACAGTCGTGCATCTGTAGGATATCGCATTGAAATTTTCGATGAGGAAGGAAATGTCACCTATCGCATTGGGTATGCAACCGATATTGGCTACGTTACCCCCGAAATTGAAGAAGGTCTTATGGGCTGTGATGCCGTTATTCTCGAAAGCAACCACGATTACGAAATGCTCATGACCGGTCCCTACCCCTATGACCTCAAAAAGCGAATTGCATCGCGACGCGGGCATCTTTCCAATCCCGATTCTGCCGCTCTTGCGGCACGCCTTTGTGCCAAAGGCACAAAAAAATTGATGCTTGCGCATTTAAGTCAAGAAAACAATGCCCCTGACCTGGCCTATGACGAATGTGTGAGCGCCGTTGGCGATGCCGACGTAAAAATTTTTGTCGCACACCCTGAAATCCCCACCGAAATGCTCTGACATAGGAGAAAATTATGGTTCAAGTTACCGTTATCACCGTTGGCAACCTCAAAGAGGCTTATTGGCGCGACGCGATGGCAGAATATGAAAAGCGCCTCTCGGCCTTTTGCAAGCCGGAGATTGTGCAGCTCAAAGAAACCAAGCTGCCCGACAACCCCAGCGACGGTGAAATCAAAACCGCTCTCGCAGATGAGGGAAAGCGCATTTTGGCAGCTATTCCTCCGCGCTCTTACAAAATCGCTATGTGTGTTGAAGGCACACAGTTCTCCTCGGAGGATCTTGCCGCAAAGCTCGATGGCGTACTTGCCAATACGGGTTCTATTTGCCTCATTATCGGCTCCTCGTTTGGACTTTCGGATGAGGTCAAGCGCGCGTGCGATTTGCGACTTTCGGTATCGAAATTGACCTTTCCGCATCAAATGATGCGCGTTCTGCTCCTTGAAATGCTCTACCGTTGTTTTGGCATTCTCAAGGGCACAAAATATCACAAATGATAACCACGTAGGAGATTTTTATGAAACAGATCTTCAAAAACAAGACACAGCATCCCGGCTCCAGACTTCCCGGAATGGAGTCCTTGACCGAGCTTTACAAGGTTGGTCCCGGACCCTCGAGTTCACAAACAATCGGCCCCGAGCGCGCGTGCAAACTTTGCTTGAAAAAGTTCCCTGCGGCAGATGAATTCCGCTTAACGCTTTACGGTTCTCTTGCCAAAACCGGCAAGGGTC
>JAGBSQ010000112.1 GCA_017631775.1 Clostridia bacterium
AAAAAGATGCCGCAAAGCGTTGCCAGGGTGACCGATGTATGAACTGTTTTTTGGATGCGATGCTCCTCTTTGGCTCCCACCGCGTGAGATACCATAATACCGGAGCCTACTGAAAGTCCTACAAAAAAGGTGATGATCATGCTCACCAAGGGTCCGCAAGCGCTTACGGCAGAGAGTGCGATCTCACGCGCCTCGGGAGTTTCCCCACCCCATCTGCCAACCACAATGGTATCGGCCGTATTAAAAAGTTGATTGATAACAGACGTTGCCATCGTTGGCAACGCGAAGCGTGTCAAAAGAGGAAGAATCTTCCCTTCTGTCATATCTATTTTAACCCTTGCCATGTCTTCCTCCAAGGATGCTTTTTTCGTTCGTGGGATATTTTACACCTCTTTGGCACAAATGTCAAGTAAAAAACAAAAAATCTTTGCAAGAATATAAAAAAAGAACGGCACGCGGGTGCCGTTCTTTTTGTTATTGGAATTAGTCAATAGACATATCGAGCTTAAATCTCATAATTTTGCGCAGAGTGTTCTTGGGGAACTCGGTGTCACGAACCTTGAGAACGCCGATCTTCTTGTAAGGAACTGCATTACGGTTGTAATCGTCAACATACTTTTGCAGGTGTGCCTTAATATCGGTAATGTTGTTCTTTTGGATATATTCGTTATCGGGATAAACCTCTGCAACGATAGCATTGTGCTCCATGCCTCTCTTGCTTTGACCCTCGTAAACGATAATGTCGATAACACCGGGAGTTGCAACGAGTTCGTTTTCGATCTCCTCGGGGTAAACGTTCTTACCGTTGGAAAGGATAATGAGGTTCTTCTTACGGCCGGTAATATAGAGAACGTTGTTCTTATCGAGCTTACCGTAGTCACCGGTCTTAAAGTAGCCTTCCTCGTCGATAGCATCCTTGGTTGCGGCTTCATCCTTAAAGTAACCGAGCATTACGTTAGGACCGGTTACCCAAATTTCGCCTTCGCCATCCTCGTTGGGATGGTCGATCTTAACGGTATCGATGTCAAGAACGTGACCAACGCTTCCGCGTACGGGGTGCTTGCTGCGGTTAACCGCAATAATGGGAGCGCACTCGGTAATGCCGTAGCCGTTGAGGGTGGAAATGCCGATCGCTTCAAAGAAGTTAAGAATTTCAGGGTTGATGGGTGCACCGCCGGAAATGATCATTTTAACCTTGCCGCCGAATGCTGCGCGGATCTCGCCAAAGAGCTTTGCGCGCATATCGATGCCAACCTTGAGGGCCGCGTTGCTCACCTTGATCATACGGGCAACCAGCTTTTCCTTCTTCTTTTCCTTCAGGTTTGCCATAATGCGGCGGTAGAATGTTTCGAGATAAAGAGGAACGATAACCAAGTGCTCGGGTTCTTGCTCCTTGAGTTCCTTTGCTACGTAACGCAGACCACCGGAAATGTAGATCTCACTACCGATCATCATGTGGCCAATGAGCATTACCGAAGAACCAAAGGTGTGGTGAGGAGGCAGAACGCCTACGGTCTTTTTACCGAAATCCATGTAAGGAATAACGGAGGAAAGGTCGGAAAGGATTGCATTTTGAGAAAGCATTACGCCCTTGCCCTTGCCGGTGGTACCGGAGGTAAATACGAGCAGGGACATTGTGTGAGAATCGATGGGAGCATTAAAGTATGCATCGGGATCAGCCTCAAACTTTGCTCTGCCCTTTTCGATCAAAGAAGCGATGGAAAGATCGTCTTCCTTGCCGCCAAGGTAAACGGTGGGGGTTGCAAAACGAACCTTTTCTTCAATAACAGCAGCCTTTTCCTTAAGATCTGCATCGCAGAAAAGGAAGTCAGCATCTGCACGCTCAACGGTTGCAGCAAGATCTTCTGCTTGCCAGTCGCGGTCAAGAGGGATCAAAACGCCGCCGATGGAGAGAGTTGCATAGTAAAGTGTTGCCCAGTCATAGGAAAGCTTGCCGATAACAACGCAGTGTCTGCCTGCACAGCCCATAGAAAGAAGCTCACTTGCCAAAGCGCGTACGTCGTTGCGGAACTCGATAAAGCTCTTCTTTTCAACCTCAGCGCGAGGTGTGGGACGGAAGGAGTAAACAGTATCATCGCCATAAGTTTCTGCACCCCATTCTACAAGTGCTCTAACGTTATCAAAATATCGGGGCTCGTGGATCATATCCTTATTCATAATAATAAATTCCTTTCGGTATCAATTTATGTGATTTGATTTTTCTTATTGGACAAAACGAGTTACGAAGCCGTGCTGACTTCTTTGGGGGTGGCTCTCAAGCCATCGAGGATAATGCCAAAGCTGTATTTACAATTTTTGATGGCCTCTCCTTTGGGAATACCTCTGCCAACGGCATCGGCATTAAAGCCACGCCAAAAACACCAAAGCGAATAATTTAACATATCCACGTCGGCGTCTGCCCTAACGTAGCCCTTCTCCTTTGCGTAAATGAGCATTTTCTTAATGTTGCTCATCCACCATTCGTAGTTACTATGCGAACGGGAGTCATTTTCGAACATGTAGTGGTTAAACTGTTTTTTAAGATCGTAAGAGCGAATAAGCGTATTGGCAACCATATCGGTGACGCGTTCAAAAAATTCTTCTTGAGTGTCACACTTCCAGTTAACGTTTGTTCTGATCTGCTCGCTTACCTTTTGGTAAACAACGTCCAAAACATCGTCTACGTTGCGAAAACGGTTGTAAAATACGCGATTGGTGATGCCAAGCTCTAAAAGAATTTTGCGCACGTTAACAGTGTGTGCACCGTTTGTCATTGCCATGCGTTCGGTAACCTCGATAATTCTCTCAGACATTTCATCAACGATCAAGCCGTTTTGTGAGACTGCCACAAATTCACCTTCCTTTCAGCACACAGTGTGTCCATTATAGCACACAGTGTGCCAAATGTCAATGTTTTCCTTTGATTGTTAACATTCAGTTCACATTTGAGGCTGTTTTTTATGATTTTTTGTAAATTTTTCGCGCTTTGGTTGCATTTTTTATCGGCTTGGAGTATTATATTAGGTAGATACATTGAAAGGAAGGTACTCCTATGAACACATTCGAACACGTTCGCGCACAGGAAGTTGATGCTATTTTTAACCGCATTGACAAGCAATGGATGCTCATTAGTGCCACCGACGGCGAGCGCGCAAACACCATGACCGCCTCTTGGGGCGCTATGGGAATTTTGTGGCACAAGCCCGTTGCCATTTGCTTTATTCGCCCCCAACGTTACACCTATCAATTCACCGAAAAAAGCGATTATCTCTCGCTTGCATTCCTTGGTGAAGAATACCGCGATGCACTTGTTTTTTGCGGCCGCAACAGCGGACGCGACGGCGACAAATTTGAAAGATCCGGCCTGACCTGCGCCTACACCGAGAGTGGTGTCCCCTACCCAGAAGAGGCTCAAATGGTCATGATTTGCCGCAAGCTGTATGCCGATGATATGAAAAAATCTGCCTTTGTGGATACCGATATGTTCAAGCACTACCCCATTGACGACTTCCACCGCGTTTACATTTGCGAGATCGAAGACGTTCTTGTAAGAAAATAATATGCAAAAGGCGCGGCAAATATTGACATTTGTCGCGCATTGTGCTACAATAGTGCTGTTCAATCTTCCATCCTTGACGGATGGAGCAAGGAGGACTTCTATGTTGACAAAGGACAACCAAAGAAAACTCATCTACACGGCAATGTTTGCCGCTGTTGTAGTTGTTTTGCAAATGTTTGTTTCCATTCCCATTGGAATGTTCACAATTACCCTCACCCTTGTTCCCGTAATGCTCGGTGCCATTCTTTTTGGACCCATCAGCGGTGCGATCCTTGGCGGTGTATTCGGCGTGGTCGTTGCCATTCAGGTAATCACCGGCGCGGCAGGCCCTGCCAGCACACTCATGCTGGTACAAGCACCCGTTACCACCGTTGTTCTCTGCATCCTTAAGGGTGCCGTTGCAGGTCTTGCTTCGGGCTTGGTCTACAAGGCTGTGGCAAAGCGTGAAAAATCCAATCTCGCCGTTATTCTCTCGGCGGTGGTCTGCCCCATTGTCAACACCGGCATCTTTTGCTTGGGTCTTGTGGTATTCTACAACAACCTGCTCAACGAATGGGCGATCGCGGGCGACTATGCCAGCGCATTCACCTTTATTATTCTCGGTTTGATAGGACTGAACTTTGTTATAGAGTTTGCCGTAAACGTATTGCTCATTCCCGTAGCACTCAGAATGATTAAAATTGTAAAGAGACTTATTTGATATGAAATCGAAAATTGCACCCGCCGCCCAAAAAATCGCATATTTTTTGGCGGCGGTTTATTTTACAAGCTATTGTATGCGCGTAAACCTTGCGGTAATGCTGGTAAAGATTTGCAGCGAGATGCAGGTTGAAAAATCGGCACTTGCCATTGTTATCACAGGTCTTACCGTAGCATACGGCGCAGGACAGGTCGTCAGCGGCTTTCTCGGTGACCGCCTCAAGCCCTATCACATTATTCCTGCAGGACTAGCGCTTGCGGTTTTGTGTAACGTGGGAATTTTCTTCTCTACCACCATTCCCGCAATGACCGTTATTTGGAGTGTCAACGGCTTTGCCCACGCGCTCCTGTGGCCTCCCATCGTACGCTTGATGTCAACGTACTTGCCCGCCAAGGATTACAGCTTTGCGGCAGTTCGCGTCAATCAGGGTTCCTCCATCGCTACCGTTTCTCTCTACCTCTTCTGCCCTCTTTTGTTGGGCTTTATGGAGTGGCGCACCATTATGCTCCTTTGCGCCGCTTGGGGTGCCGTTATGGTCACACTTTGGTTCATCCTCTACCCCCGCGTTTTCACCAACGCCGTAGAACAGGAAGAAAAGCCGCAAGTCCCCGCTCCCGAGCAAAAGGCTCTGCCGGTTCCGCTTTACATATTCGGTGCGATCGCCCTCATTATGCCGGGCATTATGCTGCAGGGTATGCTGCGTGACGGTGTGACCAACTGGATGCCCTCCTTCCTTTTGGAGACCTTTGGGCTGAGCGAGGAAAACTCGATCATTTCAACGGTTATTCTGGCGATCTTTACAATGATCAGCTACTCTGCATTCCGCGCTTTGCAACAAAGATTCTTTAAAAACGAAGTCACCTGCGCCGCAACCATTTTTGCCGGCTCCGCGATTGTTTGTGCGATTTTATTTGTTGTAAACCTTTTTGCCCCCGCAGCCGCCCTGATCCCATCCCTTATTTTAATGGCGCTGACCGTTGCCGCAATGCACGGCATCAACTTGATGCTCATTTCTATCGTTCCGCGCAGATTTGTGGTTTTTGGCAAGGTTTCGACCTATTCCGGCATTCTTAATGCCTCGACCTACGTTGGCGCGGCACTCTCTACCTATGGTTTTGCCGCACTTGCCGAGACCTTTGATTGGAATTTCACCATTCTCACATGGGTCATCATTTCGCTTGTGGGCGCCGCCGTTTGCTTTTTTGGGGCGCGTATTTGGCAAAGACACTTGGACGAACACCAATTTTAACCGATTGAAAGTGTACTGCGGTACACTTTCTTTTGTTTTCCCTCCCGTTGAAATTTGGGTATTGAAAAAAGAGGAAAAATGTGTTATACTGTAAGTGATAGAACGACCCCACCGTATTCTTTGACAAGAAATGAGGTTTTTATGAAAAATACAAAAACCAAATTTGCAGCCTTTGCAGAAACCCTCTCCCCAAACGAAAACCAACTGCTCGAACAGTTCTTTTCGGAGTTTGATAGCCATTTTTTGGTATCCAAAAAGAGCAAAAAGCAATTTAAGGGAGATTTTGAAGCAGTGATTATGCTGCTGTATAAAAAAGGTGTGCCGATGGAGGAGATCCTTGAGCGTATAGCTCTCTCCAACCTCGGTGGCTTTTATGCGCGCCCTTCGGTTATGTGGTTCCCACTTGACAATGCCGCAAAGATCTACCCCATTTCAATGGAGCATGGCAGCCAACAGGTATTCCGCCTGGCGGTTTACTTCAAAGAGGACGTCATTCCCGAGCTTTTGCAAATGGCGCTCACTTTTACCATCAAGCGCTACTCCAGCTTTGCAACCACCCTCAAAAAAGGCTTCTTTTGGCATTACCTCGATATGGTCAAGCGCCGTTTTTCGATCGAAGAAGAACACGACGTCCCCTGCCAACCCATAAAGGTCTCTATGAGCGGCTCGCAATCCTTCCGCTTGATGTACTACAAAAACCGCGTAAGCGCCGAGTTCTTTCACGTTTTGACAGACGGAACGGGTGCTATGACCTTTTTCAAATCCCTCATTTCGGAATATTTGCGTTTGTGTGGCGTAAAAGCACCTTTGGGTGATATTTGGGACGTTAACGAGACCCCGGTAAACGAGGAATTTGAAAACGCATTTGCCAAAGTTGAAAAGGCAAAAACGAGCTCCGGCTTTGTGGATAAGACCGCCGTACAAATGAACGGCAGATTGACCCGCCGCAGACCTTGCCGCGTTTTGCATTTAAAAATGAATGCCAACCGCTTGCACGAGGTCGCCAAGGCTCACGGCGCAACTGTAAGCGCCTATTTGCTGATGCAAATGTTTTATGCCTGCTCGGCCGCAACCGACGAAATGACCGGTGAATTGAACATTCAACTCCCCGTTAATATGCGCAAATTCTACCCCACCAAAACCGTTCGCAACTTCTCCATGTATTGCGGCATTCGCATTCCGATGGAAAAGATCGGAAGCAAGGAAGAAATGCTCAAGGAGATCAACGCTCAGATCCTTGAAAAAGCGGACAAGGAAAAAATGCGCGAAATGATAACCGCAACCGTTAACCTTGTTGGCTCGTTGCGCATCATTCCCCTTGCCATTAAGCAGCCCATTGCAAAATTTGTTTACGGCTTGCTTGGTGAAAAGATCTACACCACGACTTTTTCAAACCTTGGTGTGGTTCGTATGCCCGAGGAGCTTTTGGAACACATTGACTGCATGGACTTTTGCCTTGGCGCTCAGGTGACAAACCGATTGGCATGTGCCGTTGTTACCTGCGGTGAGATTGCTACCTTCTCGATCTCCAAAATGACTGCTGACCCTGCTTTTGAAGAAAAGCTGTATCAGCTTTTGACAAATGACGAAATTGAAATTGCGGTGGAAGGAAGTGAATACTATGCACGTTAAAAATACATACCCCAAAGTCACCAAGGTTTCACGCGACCGCAAAAGAATGCTGAATATCGTTCGTTGGCCGTTTTTGGGCGTTGCTGTAGCCGCTCCGATTGTAAACCTTTGGATAGGCGGCCCGCTTTGGTGCATTATCGTCATTCTTTCTCTGCTCATTGTTTGGAAGATGATCCTATCCCCCGACCTTGTTGAGCTCAACCGCATCAGTCAATCCATCAAGGTCACGATTTGGAGCAGCATTATGATTGCCGCTATCGATCTTTTATTCATCAACAACCGTTTTGCCCTGTTCGTCATTCCCATTGTTTGCTTTGCGGGATTGACCAACTGCATTGTGCTCTTTTTTACCAATTTGGAAATTCAAAAGCACAACATGCTCCCCTTGATCAACTTTATCTTCGTTTCAATTATCGGTTCTGCCATCGCTCTGTATTTTTATCATGACCAAGAGAACTGGCCGCTGATTGTTTTGCTCGGTCTTTCAATCCTTTCCCTGCTCTCTTTGATCATAGTACTCGGCCAAGATTTTAAAATTGAAATGCAAAGACGCTTTCACATTAAATAATTCTTGCCCTCGCTCTTGACAAATCGACCGTAATGCGATATAATAATATGACAGCTCCGCCAAACGGTCGCGCGGTATGTTGCCGAAAGGTATTACCGTGAGGAAAGTCCGGGCTTCATAGGACAGGATAGCTGATAACGTCAGCCACGGGTAACCGTCGGGAAAGTGCAACAGAAATAAACCGCCGCGCAAGCGGTAAGGATGGAAAGGCGAGGTAAGAGCTCACCCGTTCCTATGGTAACATAGGTCCGCTGTAAACCCTATTCGAAGCAACACCCCATACAAGGCTTGTCCGGCACATCTTGGGGGTGGCACAAAACTTTGTTTTGAAGCTTTGCGGTGACGCAAAGCGAAGATTGATGACCGTTCACGACAGAACCCGGCTTACAGGCGGGACTGAAAAAAAGCACTTGTTCAAATTTGAACAAGTGCTTTTTTTGTTAATTGCTTGTCAGTTGCAAATACTGCTCGAGTGTCATATTGCCGTTGTGAATGTCGGTTGCTGCCTCTCTTCCCACAAAGCGGTAGTGCCACGGTTCGTAGGTGTAGCCCGTAACGTCTTCCTGCCCCTTGGGGTAACGCAGGATAAACCCGAATTTGTAAGCGTTTTGAGAAAGCCACTCAAAAGCCGCGGTGGTTTCAAATTCCTCGCTCAGTTTGTTGTCCATTGACGAGGTGATCAGGTCAACGCAAAGACCCGTTTGGTGCTCGCTGTGACCGGGCTTTGCCGAGTAGGATTGCACCACTGCGTGGGCATCTTCAAGCGTCAACTTGTAAATTCCCTTGTTTAAATAATTGCTTCTGATATAATCATCTCCAAACAAACGGTAGGCATCGGTTGAGATATGCGTTGTTTCCTTTTGCACATAATTGTCGTAGGTGCTGACTTGATAGCTGTAGGAACGGTACGCGCTGGCAACCATAACGTCGCTCACGCCCGCCGCTTTCATTTCGGCAAACATAGCATACAGCGCTTCTGCTGCACCGGAATCCAACTCGTAGGTGCGGTCGGATTGCAGAGTGGCACAGGTCAGCACCGTGAGTGAAGAAGGAACAAAATCATTCGCCAAGCTTACAGATTTATTCACCAACAAAAGATATTTTTCATCCAAATTGGTTGCCAACACTCCCACGTTAACGCTTGTAAGATATTGGTATTGCGTTGTTAAATAACTGCCGATAGGGCCTTGACTCATACTGCCCGTATCGGTAGGCGGAGTGGTTACGTCTCCCTGATCTACGTTGATGCACCCCGAAAAAAGGAGCATACATGCCAAGAGCGCCACTAAAAATTTTAATTTATTTCTTTTCATGTGACCTTCCATAGGGTACTTTTTCAAGCGGTTTTGTTTCGATAACGATAAAGTAAGGCGAAGAGGGAGAATTGAGAATATTCACCTTGGTAGCGCAAACCTTGTGGCGGCTGACGCCTGCAAGATAATCGCAAATCATTTTGCCCTCAAGGTCGCCCTCTTCGTGACCGGGATAAATGGCTACGTTGATGATAGCGTCCTTATCCATAAGGTCGATGGCCGCCTCGATTGCAGGGAGAGTGGTCTCGCGCAGAGTGGTGATGGACTTATCCCCTCCCGGAAGCCAACCAAGGTTGAACATGCCTGCCTTGATGGGTTCCTTGACGTAGTTTTTTACGTTGTGGTGCGAATCGTGAATGAGGGTATAATTCTCGGGGCAGCCGACTTCCTTCAAATGCTTGGCGGTCGATTCGACGGCTTGCGCTTGAATATCAAACGCATAAACGTGTCCGCTCTCGCCAACAGTCTTGGAAAGAAATTCAGTGTCATAGCCGTTACCCATGGTAAAATCAACTGCAACGTCGCCCTCTTTGAGGTGGGTGAGAATAAAGTGCTTATGTAACTTTAACAAATCGATCATAATCGTTTTCCTTTACTTGTTGTGCAGATCGGAGCGCAAAAATTTGAATGCGCGCTCTACGGCATCCTTAGAATTATACCAAGGCTCCTCGGTGTAGCGGTAGTCGAACTTTTTGCAAAACCAGCTAACGTCCTTTTGAAGCTCCTCAAAATAGGGTTCTACAACGCCTGCGCAGGCCTTTGCAAACTCGGGTTGTCTCTTTTTGCCAAGTCTCTTTTGACCGTAGGAGAGAACCTTGCGGTAGTGCGGCAGGCAAAAATAAGGCTGCGCCTTGAGCTTCCCCGAAAAATCGGGATCGGTCTCCCAAAGATAAACCGCCGTATCGACCATATGCTCAAAATTGTTTTTGATGCGATCGCAAACATAGCAGGTGCTCTCAAGCTCTTCGATGCGTTTAATAGGCTTGTTGCCCTGACCGCCGCCAAAGCCGCCGTCGCGTATCTCTTCGCGCAGTTCATCAAGATGGCTCTCAAGTGTGAGTGCCATTCCAAGACGGTTTTTGCGGACGAACATCATATCGTAGTGCATGCGACAAAAGCCCGCCTTGTTGGTCTTAATGCGAATATCAGGCTCCATCATAGAAGCGCCGAGAATGAGATCAAGCTCGTTTTCCTCAAGCTTGCGGTAAAGCGCGCAAAAGGGACATCCGCACGATGCATCTGCCGCCGATGCTTCAAACGCCTCGTTGACCGGTATGGTAAAATTCATATCCATAAAACATTCCTCCCTTTTTGCATTACGGTGCCTTAAAAATGCACATTTTGTCGATTACACATTGCAAAAATCATTTTTTTGTAATATAATATCTTTATAGATTTATTATACCATATGCGCGCGGTAGTTGCAAGGGATTTTTGCAAAAACCGAAAGATTTTTTTCTGCCCGCAAAAAAGGAGTTTTTATGTCAAATTATCAATATTGCTTTTGGGATCTTGACGGTACCTTAACCGATTCCGCGCCCGGCATTACCCATTCGGTTCGCTACGCGATGGAAAAAATGGGGGCTCCCTTGGCACCCGACCACGACCTGCGTTGCTTTATTGGCCCTCCCCTGCTTTACAGCTTTGAAAATTATTTGGGTCTTTCCCCTGCCGATTCTCAACGCGCAGTTGACTACTACCGTGAGTGCTACCGCGCCGGTGCAATGCTTGAGTGCAACGTTTATGAAGGCGTTAAGGACGTGCTTGCGGAACTGAACCGCCGCGGCATTGTTTGTGTGCTTGCCACCTGCAAGCCGCACGAGTTTGCCAACCGCATTATTGAACACTTTGACCTGGCAAAATATTTCAAGTTTGTTTCCGGCCCCGAAATGGACGGCACAAGAAACGAAAAGCACGAGGTCATTGCCTACGCTTTGGAAAATCTCGGTATCCCCTCTCCCAACTCCGTTTTGATGGTGGGCGACCGCCGCGATGACGTGGTGGGTGCGGCCCGCTGTGACATGCGCTGTGTTGGCGTAGAGTGGGGATTTGGAACAAAGGAAGAGCTTGTGGCAGCAGGCGCGGCAGACGTCGTTCAAAAGCCGCAGGAATTGCTGCAATTCTTCCCCGAATAACTGTTTTCTTCAATAATATATATTACTATATAAATAATTTGCAAAAAACTATTGACAAATGGCAAAACTTGTGATATAATATCAACTCGGTACGGACAATCGTCCGTCTCTCTGCCATACAAATTCTATTTTAACGGTATGGCCGAACAGTCCATAGGGAGGTAAAAAACATGGAAAAGATTATCAATTCTTATGAAAGCATGCTCATCGTTAGCCTTGCAAACGGCGAAGAAGCCGCTAAAGCTACTGTGAGCAAGTTCACCGGTCTGATCTCTGCTAACGCAGAACTCGTTCAGGTTGATGAATGGGGTCGTCGCCGTCTCGCATATCTTATTAACGATATGAGCGAAGGTTACTACGCCGTAGCTACTTTCAAGAGCGAAAGTGATTTCCCTCAAGAACTTCAACGTTTGATGAACATTGACGAATCCGTTATGCGCATCATGGTAATTAAGCTCGACTACGAGCCCGTTGCTAAGGCTGTTGAAGCTCCTGTTGAGGAAGCTGCTCAAGAAGAAGTTGTAGCAGAAGAAGTTCCTGCAACCGACGCAGAATAATCCCGCGCACGAAATTTTGATTTTAAGGAGGCCTATTTATGTCCAGCTTGAATCTTAACAAGGTTGTTCTTTGCGGAAGACTTACCGCAGACCCTGAATTGAAGCAGACCACCAGCGGCATTGCCGTCGTCTCCTTCACTTTGGCAGTTAACCGCCGTTTCCAAGCAAAGGGTGCTGACGGTGCTCCTGCTCAACAGCAGGCAGACTTTATCAGCGTTGTTGCATGGAGACAAACCGCAGAGTTTATCTCTCGCTATTTCCGCAAGGGTTCTGCTCTTTGCATTACCGGTTCTATTCAAACCAGAACCTGGCAAGATGCAAATGGCCAGAAACGTTATGCTACTGATGTAGTTGCCGACGAAGCTATGTTCGTTGACAGCAAGACCGATGGTGTCGGACAATACCCCGAGACCTACAACGCGCCGTCCTACTCCTCTTCCCCCGCATCTGCGCCTAAGTTTGAGGAGCTTAAGACCGACGACGATCTGCCCTTCTAATTGAAGCGGCATCATGAATTTGAATAGGAGGATTTCATAAGATGGATACTAACGTAAAGACCGAAGAAGTTGTTGTTCGTCAGGCTCGCCCCGCTAACAACAATCGCAGAAGAAAGAAAGTTTGCATTTTCTGCGCAGATAAGGTTGCTTTTATCGATTATAAGGACACTGCAAAGCTGAGAAAGTTCATTAGCGAACGCGGCAAGATTCTTCCCAGAAGAATTTCCGGTGCTTGCGCAGTTCACCAAAGAGAAGTTAACACCGCTATTAAGCGCGCTCGTAACGTTGCTCTTCTGCCCTTCGTAACCGACTAATTGCGAAAGCTATTAAAGACCACTCAACTTAAATGAGTGGTCTTTTTTAATAACTACAAAGATCCAAAGGAGATGCGTATGTTAAAAATGAAATTGATAAGTATTTTAACGGCAATCTTGATGCTCGCAACTCTGCTTTCATCTTGTGATTATATATCGACAAAATTACAAGGCGAGCAAGGAATTCAAAGAGTTCCGGGACAAAATGGCATTGATGGAAAAGATGGCGCTAACGGCAAAGACGGTATAGATGGCCATTCTCCTGTTGTAAACATTGGTCAAAATGGGAACTGGCATATTGACGGAGTCGACACCGGTATATCGGCAAAAGGCGACAAAGGAGATGTTGGCGAACAAGGACAACAAGGCAATCCTGGGAAAGATGGTGCAAGTTTATTGAGTGGAATGGGTGTACCCGCTGATGACCTTGGCAAAGCACAAGATTCTTATATTGATTTGGATACTTGGGACTTTTATGTAAAAAACGAAAACAAATGGATTTTACAAAGCAACCTAAAAACCAATCAAGATGATATTGAAGAATTAAAAATAATAATTGAAAATCTCCAAAAACAAATCAATGATCTAAAAGAGCAAGAAAAAAAGTTTGCCCCTATTAATAATACAGATTTAACTTTGTCGGGAACTGCATCAATAGATAAAAACAATATTGTAACCATTGGCGGTGGCGCTGCAAACAAAGCTTATCTGAACGGTGATTTTCAAAGCAACCATTTCTCAATATCGGCAAAGTTCAAAGTTGAAAGCAAAAGCGATTTCTCTTTTGTGATTGGAAAAGGTAGTTCATACTATGGATTTTGGATTGAATTGATTAACCATGGCGAAAAATCATATCTTAATATATACAAGGATTTATTAGGGAATGTAAATGCAAGCCCTGGCATTAGCTGTGAATTGGATTTCACACTCGCATCCAACAAAGAATATTTGGTTCAGTTAACATTTGATACGCTTGTAGAAGAATCTCCTCGCAAAGAAATGCGGGTAGAAATATTTGGTGAAAGTAACGAATATTACACATATACAACCAACTGTAACGCTTATGGTGTTCCCTTTTATTATTCCAACTCTACTACCTGTCTTGTTTCCTCTTACAGTTTATCCATAAATCATTATTATGATATAGAAAATGCAAAGGTTGCAATTTTTGGTCATTCGTTTGTAGAGGGCGACAGTCTTGGTATCCAACGCTCCCAAGGATTTGCATATCTGCTTGAAGGCTATTTTGGCAAAGGTAAAATCTTGAATTTCGGTCTCGGCGGCGATGCCATTTCGGCAATGAGCAATAAAATTTCAAATTCTGAAAGATTTATCAAAAACTGTGATTATGCATTGCTCTGCATTGGAACAAATGATAGAGGTCTTAGCTCTGAAACTTTTATAAGCAAGCTAAAAGAGTGTATCAATAAGTTAGAAACGATTGAAGTAACGCCCATATTATTTACAATCCCTCATGCTAATTATGAAATGACCGACGACATGCTTCGCATCAACGATTGGATCCGTTCCAGTGGATATCACTATGTTGATATGTATGAGGTGTTTGCAAATAGTGACGGAACATGTAAAACAGAGTTATTTATGCCAGATAAAATACATCCAACAGTACAAGGACATTTGTACATCTACAACAGAATCAAACTCGATTGTCCTTTCTTGTTTTAATATCTAAAATCTAACAGGTCAAGTTAAGTCTTGACCTGTTTTTTCATCACCTTTCCACCTCTTTCGACATATTCTAACATCGAGGGGGTGCAACTATGCAAAACAATTTTGATTCTTTTGAGTGTCTTGCCGTTATGGGTTCGATGACGCAGGTCTTGCGCTCGTAACGTTGCTCTTCTGCCCTTCGTAACCGACTAATTTACGACTAAAAAGAACAGCGAATCTTTTTTGATTCGCTGTTCTTTTTTTCTCTCCCCGCCCCTGTGCTTTGCAGGTGTATATTTCGTAAAAAATGTAGGCAAAGGTATTGCATTTTTCTTTATTTTGTAGTATAATAAAACTATCTATGAGATTGACTAAAAAATGTCAAACAAAAAGTTGAAATAAAACATGAAAGAAGGAAAAAACAATGGGAAAAGATTCTGTTTTGTTAAAGCCTATTCAGGTTGGTAACGTAACGCTCAAGAACCGCATTATGTTCCCCCCTCAAACCACCGGCTACGAAGAAAGAGACGGCTCTATTGGTGAGAGAAGTTTTAATTTTTACAAGAGAATTGCTGAAGGCGGCTCCTCTTTTGTAACCATCGGCGACGTTACTCCCGTAATGACCGCTTCCCCCACACCCAAGCTTTGTGACGACCGTCAGATCCCCACCTACAAAAAGCTGGCGGATATGATGCACGAATATGACTGTAAGGTTGCTTTGCAGATCTTCCACCCCGAGTATGACGTTCCCGGTGTAGGAAGACTGATTATGCTTTCCAGAAAAGCAGCAATGGATGCACAAGCATTGAAGGAAGCCGGCGATATGGCAGGCTTTGGCGCAAAGATGCAGGAATCTAAGGAAGTTGGCGCGCAAGCTTATGCTAAGCTTCACCACGACATGATGCACTTTGTTACCGAAGCAACCGTTGAGCAACTTATGCAAATCAAGGACTCCATTCTGCAAGCCGCTCGCAGAGCGCAAGAAGCAGGCATCGATGCCATCGAGGTTCACGGTGACAGACTTCTCGGTTCCCTCTGCTCCAAGGTTCTCAACCACCGCACCGACGAGTACGGCGGATCTCTTGAGAACCGTGTTCGTTATGCCCTTGAGGTAGTTCGCGGCATTAAAGAAATCGCCCCCAAGCTCCTTGTTGAATACAAGCTCCCCTTCATTACCACCAATGACGACGGCAGCGACCGCGGTAAGGGTGGTTTGCACGAGGAAGAAGGCGTTCTCTTTGCTAAGATGCTTGAAGAAGCAGGCGTTGATATGATCCAAGTTGCACAGGCTAACCACACCGGCAACATGGCTGACACCATTCCTCCCATGGGCACCAGAGATTGCTCTTGGATGCTCCCCATTACCAGAAAGGTAAAGGCTACCGTTAATATTCCCGTTGCAGTTGTTGGTAAGATCCTCACCGTAGAAAACGGCGAAAAGATCCTCAATGATGGCGATGCAGACATCATCTGCTACGGCCGTTCCCTCTTGTGCGATCCTTACATTCCCCAAAAGGTTGAGCGCGACGAGCCAATTAGAGAGTGCTTACAATGCAACAAGGGTTGCGTAGACGCTATTTCCGGCAGAAGATACATCTCTTGTATCCTCAACGCCGAAAACGGCGATGAGGGCACCATCTTCATCAAGCCCGCAGATGAAAAGAAGAACGTTGTAGTAGTAGGCGCAGGTATTGCAGGTCTTGAAGCTGCAAGAGTTCTTGCTCTGCGCGGTCACAACGTTACCGTTTACGAAAAGGCTGATAAGATCGGCGGTCAAATTCACATCGCAGCAGTTCCTCCGAGAAAGAGCGAAATTTTGCGCGCTGTTGAATACTATGAAAAGATCCTCCCCTCCCTCACCAACGTAAAGGTTCTCCTTGGCACTCCCGTTACAAAGGAAGCTATGAACGGCGCTGACGCTGTTATCGTTGCAGTAGGTGCACACAACGTAAGCCTCCCCATTCCCGGTGCTGACAGTGCAAACGTAGTATCCAGCTGGGATATTCTGGACGGCAGCGTAACCGCAAAGGGTCACTGTGTAGTAATCGGTGGCGGTCTTGTAGGTGCTGAAACCGCTGAATATTTGGCAAACAACGGTTGCCAAGTTTCTGTAATCGAAATGATGGATAAGATCGCTAAGGAAGAATCCTCCACCGTTCTGCCCACCATGATGAAGGATTTTGCAGACCACAACGTAGCACAGTACATCAACACCAGAGTATCTGCTATCGAAAACGACGGCAAGTGTGTTAAGGCGCTCAACACCGCTGACAACACCGAGCTCGTAATTGATTGCGATATGGTTGTTATGGCAGTAGGTTCCAAGAAGAACGTACTCGACGTTGAAGGCGTTACCGTTCCCGTATACTATGCAGGTGACTGCTCCGGCGAAAGAACTGCAGGCATTGCAGAGGCTATTCGCTCCGGCTACAAAGCAGCTAACGAAGTATAAAAACAACAAAACAATAAAAGACAGCGAACCCAACGGTTCGCTGTCTTTTTTATCACACCGCACTCACTTTCGACATATTCTGTCATCGAGGGGGTGCAACTATGCAAAACAATGTTTATTCCTATGGGTGTCTTGCCGTAATGGGTTCGATGACACAGGCTCTGCGCGCGCAAAAGGTGTTGGCAGGTGCAGCAATACGCGCAGAAGTTGTAAAGGCAGATTCCAATCACACCCGCCGCGGATGTGCTTATGCACTCTCCTACCCTTGTGTGCAGGACGGCAACGTGCGCACCATTCTTTTGTCGGCAGGTATTCGTACACGCGACTTTTATCGGGAGGATGCAGATGATCTACCTCGATAATGCCGCCACGAGTTTTCCAAAACCGCGTCACGTTGCTATGGAGCAGCTACGCTGTATGCAGCTTTACGGTGGCAATCCGGGGCGAGGCTCCCACGCGTTGGCGCTTGCCGCCGCTGAAAAGATATATGAATGCCGCGAGGAATTGGCCTCCCTTTTCGGGTGTCAAAATACCGAAAACGTCATTTTTACAATGAACACCACCATGGCACTCAACACCGTTATCAAGGGATCACTACGGCGCGGCGACCACGTTCTGATTTCGGATATGGAGCACAACGCGGTCTTTCGCCCGATCTACAAGCTTGCAAGAGACGGTTACGTCACCTATGACGTGTTTCAAACTTACCCAACCGATCCCCTTCGCACAGCAGATAAGATCTGTGCGTCAATTCTTGAAAAGCTCCGCCCCAACACGAGAATGCTCATTTGCGCGCATGCCTCCAACATTTGCTCTGCCTCTCTCCCTCTTGCGCAAATTGGTGCGCTTTGCCGCAAAAAAGGCATTTTGTTTGTGGTAGATGCGGCGCAATCTGCCGGACATTTGCCAATCGATATGCAAGAAATGCAAATTGATGCGCTTTGCGCCCCCGGTCACAAGGGCCTTTGGGGACCGCAGGGGTGCGGCATTTTGATTTTGGGAGACGGAATTGTTTGCGACACACTTATGGAGGGTGGCAGCGGTTACAATTCTCTTGAGGGCGATATGCCAAAGGATCCCCCCGAGCGCTATGAAGCCGGAACCCTGCCTACCCCTGCTATTGCCGGCTTGGTTGAGGGCGTGAAAGAAATCAAACGAATCGGACTTGATGCGATCCGCGAGCATGAATGCAAGCTTACCAAGCAGCTTTGCAACCGTCTTTTGGCAATGCCTCGAGCAACGGTTTATGCCCCGCACCACACGGGCGGTGTTCTGCTTTTTTCTTTGCAAGACCTTTCCTCTGACCGCGTTGGTTCCTTTTTGAATGATCACGGATTTTGTGTGCGCACCGGTTTTCACTGTGCCGCGTTGGCACACGCCACCCTTGGCACTCCACCTGCCGGTGCTGTACGCGTCAGCCCTTCTTATTTTAACACCGCGGCACAAATAGATTCCCTTTGCGACACCTTAGAGGAATTGCTGAAAAACAAAACGAGGTGACCAAAGGTCACCTCGTGCGTTTTTTGTTTGATGTATTAGCCGAGCCAATCGAAGAATGTGCGGCGGCGAATTTCTTGCTTGCGATAGCTTGCAAGCTTTGCAACCATGAGAACAACAGCGGTAGCTGCTGCTACGGGAATTGCAACCTTACCAACCTTTTCAGCCTTATCGAGCTGTTCGTAGGTGATGGGGGTGTGCTCAACGATCTTATCGCGAAGGATTTGATACTTGGTCTTGGGAAGCTCAACTTCTTCAACAGGTTCAACTTCAAGAGCCTCTTCGGGGTTGAACTCAGGGAGTTCTTCGATTTCAACTTCGGTCTCGTCGAGAACAACGTCATCAATAACGGGCTCTTCGATAGGATCGAGAACGGTTGCATCTTCAACAGCTTCCATAGAAGCGCGGATTCTTTCACGCTTTTCCTTGTTGTTTGCAACGGTAAAGAGAACGCATGCAATTACAACACCGATGAGTACGGACAAACCAAGAGCAACAATACCCATGGGATCACCGTTGGAAAGAAGGAGTGCTACAACACCGGCAATAATGCCAACCAAAATAACGAGAACGCCAAAAACGCGAAGTCCTTTAGCTTTCATATTCATTTTCCTCCATATAAGAAAAGATATTTTTTACTACTATAATAATAACATGAAAATATTCGATTGTCAACACCAATTTTGCATTTTTTTTATTTTTTTTAGATTTTTTTG
>JAGBSQ010000113.1 GCA_017631775.1 Clostridia bacterium
ATATGCTCCAAGCAGAGCATCCCGATGCCCCCTTTCTTTTGGCGCACGTCAATCACGGTATTCGTGGGGAAGAAGCTTTACGCGACCGCGCATTTTGCAAGAACGTAGCCAAAGAACGCGGGCTTGAGATTGCTATTCTCGATGTTAATGTTCCTAAACTTGCAAAAGAGAAGGGGCAGAGCATTGAGGAAGCTGCGCGCGAGGTTCGCTATGCTTTCTTTGCCGATTTGATGAAAGAGAGAGAGATTCCTCTTTTACTCACGGCACATCATGCCGATGACCATCTCGAAACGATTCTTTTCCGCATCGCACGCGGAACGGGACTTGCAGGGCTTGGTGGCATTGCACCTATGCGCCCCTTTGATGAGGGGTATCTTGTGCGCCCTTTGCTTGGCTTTACCAAACAAGAAATTTTGCAGTATTGCAAGGAACGAGAACTTAATTTTGTTACAGATAGTACAAACGCAGATACGGCTTATGCGCGCAATCGCATTCGAGCGGAAGTGCTTCCCGTCTTGGAAAGTCTCTATACCGATGTTTCCCACCGTGCCGTGCGTATGAGCGCGGATTTGCATCAGGATGAAGATTGCTTACAAGAAATTGCCAAATCCTTGGTGGAACAAAACACCAAGGGGAGAGGTATTTCCCTCAAAGCATTGCGTCAAGCACATCCGGCTATCTGCCGCCGTGCTCTGCAAATTTGGTTTGAAAAAGAGCGTGGAACCACCCTTGAGTCGGTACATCTGCAATCCCTTTTGCATTTGATTGAAAGTGGCGATACGACAGCACGTGTGGCTTTGCCAACAGGTGTTTCAGCATATTGTACGGCACGCGGAAGACTTTCCTTTACCGCAACCAAACCGCAATCCGTTGGCGAATATACCATGCCGTTGGAAATAGGGAATGTGCAAATCCCCAACACAAACATTTCCATTTGCATTGCTTCCGTTGAAAGTTCTCTAAAAACAAACAAAGATGAGTCGAGTACACTTATTTTAACGGGAGAATGGAAAAACTTACAACAAAGCTTCATGTGGCGTAACCGTCGCGCAGGAGACGTAATTTTTCGTGGCGGCATGCATCGCCAAATTCGGCGTCTTTGGGCAGAGCAGGGAATTCCTACCGAGATGCGCCAAGCTCTTCCGCTCCTTTGTCGAGGGGAAGAAATTGTCTGGGCTCCCTTTGTGGGCATGTCGGACGGATTAAAAGAAAAAAACGCAGAGAGCGAAAAATCCTCTGCTTACAAAATTGAAATCAACATATCCGACAACGCGTTTTGAGAACGTAAAAAAGAAAGGAAGATTGCTATGAACACAATGAGAGACGACATCAAGTATATCTTGGCTGACGAGCAAAAAATTCAAGAAACCTGCGACAGACTCGCGGCACAAATCAATGCCGATTATACCGATTATGACCGCGAACTCGTTTTTGTGGTTGTATTGAAGGGTTCTGTTCTTTTCGCTACCGACCTGTTCCGTCGCATCAACCGTCCTTGCACAATCGAGTTTATGAAGGTATCCTCCTACGGTGCAGGCGTTGAGACCTCCGGTTTTATTCAAGTTAGTCTTGATCTCAAACGTGACATTAAAGACGTTGACGTTGTCATTATTGAAGATATTGTTGATAGCGGTCGTACTTTGCAAAAGCTTTGCTCGCTTTTGGCTACGCGCGGCGCACACAGTGTAAAATGCTGCGCATTGTTAGATAAGCCTTCTCGCCGTCAAGTGGAAATGCAAGCGGAATATGTAGGCATCGTTATTCCCGATGAATTTGTAGTAGGCTACGGTCTTGACTTTGCAGAATATTATCGCAATCTTCCGTACATCGGCGTTCTTGACCCGTCGGTTTACAGCGAGTAAATAAAAAGAAGATCCACGAGGGGGAAGGAGTTACAGATTTATGAAGAAGAAAAACAGTTTTGGTCGCCAGCTGCTTTTGTATGCAGTCCTGTTTGGCGTTATCATTGTTATGCTCTCCTCTTTGTTCTACAAAGATACCAAGGGCACGGTTATTGATAACTACAGTGAGTTGGCGGGCTATGTTCAAAGAGACGAAATTAAAGAGGTTTACGTTCACAACACGGGTGACGTTACCATAACACTTTTCGACGATTCGCAAAAGAGCTATAAGCTTGCGTATGTGGATATGTTCTACCAAGACTTCCAAGAGACCCTTTTGGCAAACGGTGTTAAGGTTGAATATCAACCGCCCGCAACCATGCCTTGGTGGGTCAGCCTTTTGCCCACGCTCTTTATCATCATCCTGTTTGTCGTTATCTATTTCATCTCGGTTAAGAGAATGGGTGGTGCCGGCGGCGGAAAGTTCAATAACTTTGGAAAAGCGCGCGTCAAGACTCCCGACGTTGACGATAGCAAAAAGGTTCTTTTCCGCGACGTAGCAGGCGCCGATGAAGAAAAAGAAGAACTTGTTGAGATCGTTGAGTTCCTCAAGGATCCCGCAAAATTTACAAAGCTTGGTGCAAAAATTCCTCACGGTGTATTGCTCCAAGGCCCTCCCGGCACAGGTAAAACCCTTTTGGCAAAAGCCGTTGCAGGCGAGGCAGGCATGCCTTTCTATTCTATTTCGGGTTCCGATTTTGTAGAAATGTACGTTGGAGTCGGTGCATCCCGTGTGCGCGATCTGTTCGAAACTGCTCGCAAAACTCCTGCGGCTATCATCTTCATCGATGAGATCGATGCCGTTGGCCGTCACCGTGGCGCAGGCCTTGGCGGCGGACATG
>JAGBSQ010000114.1 GCA_017631775.1 Clostridia bacterium
TAAATTCGGCTCAAGCATGCGCATTACAAACATGGATGCTTTTATTGAAGCGGGATTTAACTATTTTGATACCGCGCACGGTTACATAGACGGAAAAAGCGAGGTGGCTGTTAAGGAATGTCTGACTTCTCGCTACCCGAGAGACAAATATATTTTGGCAAATAAACTCTCTGAGTGGTTCTTTGAAACCGAAGAGGAGGTTTTGCCTTTGTTTGAGCAGCAACTTGAAATTTGCGGTGTAGACTATTTTGATTTTTATCTGTTCCATGCACTCAATCGCATTTCTTACGAAAAGCACAAACGTCTGCATACGTTTGATGTTGTAAGCCAACTGCACAAAGAGGGCAAGGTGCGTCACATTGCAATGTCTTTCCACGATACGGCAGACGTACTTGATATGATTCTTACAGAGCAACCGCAAATTGAGGTTGTGCAGTTGCAAATCAACTATCTCGACTATGATGCCCCCGGCATTCAAAGCAAGGCTTGCTACGATGTAGCGGTAAAGCACGGCAAAAAGGTAATCGTTATGGAGCCTGTTAAGGGCGGCGCTCTCGTAAATCTTCCCGAGGAGGCGATTGCAGAATTTGAAAAATTCGGAACTGCCGCTCCCGTTTCTTATGCTTTGCGTTATGCCGCAAGCTTCCCCGAGGTGTTTATGGTTCTTTCTGGCATGGGGAACATGGATATGATGCAATCCAACATTCAAACCATGTATCCTTTTGTACCCCTGAATGAAGAAGAGCTTGCCGCAACTGACCGCGCAAGAGAGATTATTCGCAAATACAATCAAATTCCTTGCACAAAGTGCAAATACTGTGCAGAGGTTTGCCCTAAGCAGGTTCCCATTGCCGATTTGTTTGCAACCTACAACGAGTACGCTTTGGCGCACGCATCGCGCCTTGAAACCAGGCAAAAATTGGGAGCATTTGAAATCAAGGCAACCGATTGCATTGAGTGTGGCGCGTGCGAGGGCATTTGTCCGCAAAACATTGCCATTCGCGAAAAACTCAAAATGCTTGCAAAAATGACACCGCAATCTTAAACATGAAGCAAACAACAAAGAAAAGTCAAATGACCCGCCGGCACTTGGAGGAGCATTTTCAAACCCACCCCAAGCTACAAATTGAGGATGTTTTCAAATATCTTTTTCAAAGTTCGTTTGGGTGCGAGCATTTGGTGTCGAACGAAGAATCGGCACTTGGATACATCAATCGCGAATACGAAACTGTATCCAAAACGGCAAAACCCTATATTGAGCCGCTCGACGGAGAATACAGTCGCGTGTATCTTTCTTGCTTAAATGATGGGTTCAAGCCCGAAACACTTGCAAGGCTTTTCTGCCTTTCCGCCAAGGTGGAGGAGAACGGTAAGGATGCATTGGAGCAAAAAATAGAGGTTGCAAAAGAACTTGTTTCCATCGGTGTGCTGCCCATAGAAAATGACGAATTCACACAAAAACTTGCCATGTGGCATAGTTTGGGTTATCCCGCTGTGCACCATTCCAATGCTTTTCGTGAGGCTTATAAGCCTGCTTATCGCGTAATTGCCAATCGGTATGTAAATTTCTTGCCACTCTTTACCCAAATCGACAAACTGCTCACAAACAATCGGGGAATCCTTGCCATAGAAGGTGGGAGCGCAAGCGGAAAGAGCACACTTGCCGCAATGCTTGAGGAGGTTTATGCGTGCAATGTAATCCACATGGATGATTTCTTTCTGCGCCCCGAACAACGCACGCAAGAGCGACTTTTGGAGGTTGGCGGAAATATTGATTACGAGCGGTTTTCTCTTGAGGTTTTCGCACCTCTTGCCAAAAACGAAACGGTTTGTTACAAGCCGTTTGATTGCGCCAAGCAGGCTTTGGGTGAAGCAATTACTCTATACCCCGACAAGCTGACTATCATCGAGGGCGTGTATTCTATGCACTCGTCGTTTGAAAGGTATTATGACCTTTCGATTTTCTTAAATATCGACCCCGTATATCAAAAAGAACGTATTTTGGTGCGCAATTCACCGTCATTTGCAAAACGCTTTTTTGAGGAATGGATTCCCCTCGAAAATCTGTACTTCGCAAAGATGAAAATCAAAGAACGTGCCGATATTGTATTTTCTATTCCGTTTGCAAGCGAGGAAAAGCAATGAAAAAAGTCATCGTTATCGGTTGCCCCGGGAGTGGAAAAACCACCTTTGCCGAAAAACTGAAAGGGGAAACGGGATTGCCGCTTTACTATCTTGACGCTATTTGGCACAAGCCGGACAAAACGCATATTCCGCGCGAGGAATTCGACGTGCGTCTTGGGGAAATTCTTGCATTGGATGCTTGGATCATCGATGGCAATTACAGTCGCACAATCGAGTGCCGTATTGCGGCGTGTGATACGGTGTTCCTTTTCGATCTGCCCACCGAGGTCTGCCTCTCGGGTGCCATGTCTCGCGTTGGCAAAGAACGTTACGAAATGCCTTGGATAGAAACCGAATTCGATCCCGAATTCAAACAACAAATCGAAGAGTTCCCAACAAAAACACTACCTGCTATTTATGAACTGCTTAAAAAATACAACGATAAAACCATCATCGTATTCAAAAGCAGGGAAGAGGCGGATACCTTTTTGGAAAAGGGCTTATATTCTTAATTCAAAAAATAAAACATTGTGAGGTTAATATGAAGAAAACATTTAAAAAAGTACTGATTGGCATTGGCGCCTTCCTTCTTGCCGTGTTGCTGATTGTTGGCGGACTCGCACTGGCGGGTAATGCCTACGTGGCAAAGCAAAGTTCCGACGATACCCCTGCACACGTAGATCTTGTAGCAAATGAGTTTGGCACCGTTGTTGCGGTTGGTCGCGGTCTTTATGATGCTGACGGCAATCGTTTCGACATCAAGGGCATTAACTTTGACAACTTGTTTATTGCCGAGGGGTGGATGACAGTTAACTCCATTGGCGCGCTTTACAACGAGGATGGAAGCTTCCAAAGCATAAACGAACAAGGCGTTGTTGAAGCTTACGAAGAAATCTATCAAGAAGAATTTGATGCCATTTTGGCAGAACGTATTGCAAAAGGCGACTTTACCGAGGAGCAGGTTAATGAACTGCTTGATGCTTTCTTCTACGCATACTGCACCGAAGCAGATTTTAAGTTGATCAGTGACACCGGTCTTAACACCATTCGTTTGCCTATGTACTACCGCAACTTTATGGAAGGTCCCGATGATGCGCTCGTTATGCGTGCGGATGCTTTTGAAAAACTCGACTACTTCCTCGAGCTTGCAAAAAAGTATGAACTCAAGGTTATCATCGATATGCACGGTGTGGTAGGCGGACAATCCGGTTATGAGCACTGCGGCACACGAGACATCGATTTTTGGTACACCGAAACCTATATCGCATCTATGTGCGAGCTTTGGAAGAACATTGCTTCCTACTATGTAAACGAGCGCCCCGACCTTGCCTCCACTATTTTGGCGTACGACCTGGTTAACGAACCCACCAACAAGAACGAGTTTGGCACGGGCAAACTGCAATGGCAGGTAATGGATAGACTTTATGATGCTATCCGCGAAGTAGACACGCATCACGTTATTTCCATCGAAGGTGTTTGGTATCCCATCTCCCTCCCGAACCCCGAAAAATA
>JAGBSQ010000115.1 GCA_017631775.1 Clostridia bacterium
CTCCAAGTTCTACGACAACAACTGCTTGCTCGATATGACCTACGTTAAGGACGACGAAATGAAGGTTTGCCAATACGTAGCAGCTGCTGCTAAGGAAATGGGCGGCGAAATCAAGATCGTTGACTTCTACCGGTACGAAAAGGGCGAAGGCATCCAAAAGAAAGAAGAAAACTTTGCTGACGAAATCGCAAAGATGACCGCAGGTAAGTAATTCTTCCTCAATAAAAAAGAGAGTTCCAATCGGAACTCTCTTTTTTTGTTTTATTCTTCAATTGCTTCTTCAACAGCCTCTTCTTGATTGATGTAAGGGGCAATCATGTAGCGGTCGATAATCGGGTACGCCGCATATGCCGAGGTAAAGGTAACGGCTGCCATATACCAAAGGAAGGGCAAAATAATGGGCAAACCACTCAAAGGAGTGGAGATCAAAAGGAGCAGGAGCAAAATGTGTACGGCGGTAATGAGGGCAATGCCAAGCACCCCCATAATGTTGCGCTTAAAGCCAAGCATTGAGAAGATCAACGCGTTTTTGAGGATCTTGAAAATAGAAAGATCAAAGGTGACAAGCAACAAATAGATGTAAAAGCGCATCAAGAAATAAACGACAATGAGGGCAAGCGTTGCAAAAAAGCCAAAATCTAACGTAAAGGTGCCGCCGCGTCCCCAAAAGTAGGAAATATCAAAGCCGAGAACAAACAGGATTGCGGCATCGATAAGACCCAAAAAGAAGCCTTCTTTGAGGTTACGCTTAATAGCGTAAAAATAGTCCGACCAAATGAAAACGGGTTCACCGCGCACCATGTTGCGCACAATGTAAGCCGCACCAACGTTTTGCCAACCAAAGGTAATTACCAAAAAGGCGATGCAAATGCCCATGCCAATGTAGGTTCCGGTTGTAAAGATTGGCACGTTTTGCTGTGCGCCCAAAAGGTCAAACAGGAGTGTGGTTGTAGGTGTTCCGCCAACGGCGCTTGCACCAAGCAGCTGCGGGAAGAGCACCTCACCCGATACCGGTGTTTGTTGCATGGAAATGTAAAGATAAAAACAGATCAATGCGGGCAGGATCAGGGGGAGCATCATTAAATTGAGCGTAATCAGCTTCCAAAAACGGCGGCCGAGTACCTTGAAATAACGTCCAAGGGTTGGTGTGGTGTCTTCTTCAACCGCATCGGGACGGTTGTCGCGGTTGTAATCAAAAAAGCCAAACAGCTTGTTTTTCTTTTCGTTAGCCAAAACGGGGTACTTCCTTTACTAAAATTTCGTCTTATTTCTCGGTTGCAGTCACAAAATCGGCAAGCAGATAGTCTTGCAGGGTTTGGAGCGTGTGCGGTGCCTTTTGTCCTACGGCGGTGCCGTCTACCTCAACAATGCGCATGCAAAGGGCAGAAGCAGATGTCAAAATGACCTCATCGGCGCCCTTGAGCTCATCAAGCGTGTAAGGACGTTCCACTACGGGAATTTCAAAATGACGGCAGGCATCCATCAGGTGTGCGCGTCCGGTTCCTGCAAGGATATATTCGTTTGCGGGGTGGGTGATCAAGGTTCCGTTTTTGAGAATGGATACGTTGGAGTGTGCGCACTCGGTTACAATATCACCGCGATGCAAAATGCATTCGTCAACGCCGGCATCAACACACGCTTGTGTTGCCATTACGCTGGGCAGAAGGTTGAGCGACTTGATGTTGCAATGCAGAGCGCGAGTGTCCTCACGCGTAATTACGCGCAAGGGGCGGTATGTATCCTTGATTTTTGCAGGGCGAAGCATAATCCACAAATTGGGCTTTACATTCTCGGGGAAGGCGTGATTGCGAAAATCTGTGCCACGGGAGAATTGAAAATAAACCCAAAGCTCGCCGTCATCCAGCTTTTTAACAAGGTCTTCAATCAGCAGGCAAAGCGCATCGGGCGTGATTTCGGGAAAGATCTTGAGGAGTGCGGCGCTGTGAAAAATACGTTCTACGTGTTCGCGCAGCTTATAAATCTTGTAGTTGCGAGAGAAGGTAACGTCATAAACCCCGTCTCCAAAATAGGAGGCGCGGTCAAGCATTGGCACGGTTATTTTGTCAAGCTCGTCAATTTTGCCATTGTAATAGCCAAGCGTTTTCATAGGGAAAGATAAATCCTTTCTATCAAGCGGTTGTTGCGGCCACAATTTTTTTCAAAAGGTCAACAATGTCGCTCTCGTATTGAACAGTCGTATCCGCAAGTGCGGCGCCTGCAACCTCGCAGGCACTTCTTTGACAGTATATGCCACCGGGGACAGAAGTTTTCATGCTACCGTCGGAGTAGGTGCAAAGCGCCCAAAAGCGCATTGAATAATTGGTTTTGTAGGAATCCTCGGCAAGGGCATCGGTATCGGCAGAAAGAACCTGCCAGGTGGTGTCAAAGGAGTTGTCAGTGCCGCCCAGAGCTACGGGAGTTGCTTCTTGGGTTCCATCCTCGTTTACAACGGTTGCAAAAAAGGAGATGGAGGCATTGGAGTTTTGCAATTTTTTGATGGTATCGGCCTCGGCAGCGGCATAAAAGCGCAAATGGGTCTCACCTTCGGGAAAGACCAGTGCCGCACCGCGCATAGCCTCAAACTGCATAAAGAGCGCGGTGTAGGTAATATCAGCCTCGGGAGTGATCACGGCACCGGAGGGGAGAAAGGTATCGTTGGAGCCGTACCAACCCATAAAATTTTCCTCTTCGCATTCAGGGAGAGTAAATTCCATGCCCGCTCGGTGAGATGCGGTAACGGTATTCTCGCGGTTTTGAATGAAGATATTGATCTTGGGGCGTTCTACAACGTTGACGTAGAAAACAGCCGAAAGGACCGCATAATTTGACTTTTTGGAGCTTTCCTCATGGTCATAGTCAGCCATTGTGCGCAATGTCAAAATGTGAGAGGTTCCGGTCTCAAAGGTGATGGGGAGCGTGACGTCAAATTTGTCGCTCTCGCTAAAGGTCTGCCACTCGCCATTATCCCAACGGTATTGAATGGATTTGATTCCGTAGGAGTGTGTTACCATGCCGCGCAGGTGCAAAGAACCGTCGGCATAAACGCGAAGAGTATCATAAACGGTAGAAGTGCTTGTTTGCAGGCCGGGCTCGGAGAAAAAAGCAGAGCTATCATATTTATTGGTAGCTTGTGCGAGATAAGAGCAAAAGCCGTTTGCGGGGTCACGGCAAGGATTTTTGGGCATTCCTTCATAAACGGGAATGACAAAGTGGCAAGCACCATCTAAAACACCCGAGGAAGCAAATGCACTGAAGAGCGTGCGGGATTCGGTAAGGGAACCCGCCACGTTTTGCATATATTGACCCCAGAAGTTGCGGTCAGCCGCACGGCTATCTACGTTGAATTTTTGCAAATAAATGGTGTTTTGATAGCGGTCGATAAAGCTTGTTTTAATTGTGTAGGCACCGCCATACATCGATTTCCAAAGGGTATCCCATGCAGGAGACCCCCAAACCTCTGCCATTGTTTCGCTGCCGGTTTGTGCGCGCTTCATTGCATTCAAATAAATAGCAAATAGCCCGTTTCCGCTTGCTTTGATGTTAAACAGGTTATAATAACCGTCAAGGGCAAGCAGCTCTTCTTCGGTATATCCTTCACTGGGGGTGTAAACCTTGTTGCCACTCTCGGAGATCTGAGTATTGTTTGCATAATACTCGGCCAGCAGAGTGCCGCAATCACCGCTAAGTACGGGGGAGCTTCCATTAACGCCTTGCTCTTGACGTGCTTTTACGGCAAGATATACGGGGTTGACGTTGAGCGCTGTGCCAACTTCAACAAAGTATTCGGCAAAGGTTTTTCCGTTTTCGAGAAGGTCATCTTCCATAAACGTACCCATAAGCACGGCTTGAACCTCGGTAATGCCTACGCTATCGGCAGAGGAAAGATCGTAAAACTGAAAAACGTCGGTTTCATTAAGAAAATTTCGGGGGTCCATAAAGTATTCCACGGCGGCAACCGATGCTTGATAGTAGCCCGAATCGTAGATTTCAAAATTGAGGAGATGACGGTATGCAAAGTAAGCTTCGTTACCGGAGATCAGGTTTAGCGAGGGATCCTCGGTTTCTTGTTCAATGATGTAATCCCAACGGTAAAGGGGATTGCCCTCGGTAATGAGCAGGGGCTCAAAGCTCCATTCGGGGTGCAACAGATGCAATTCGGTTAAGGGACGAGCATAGTCTGTGGGGAATCCCGCTGCGAGGAGCGATTGGTAATATTCTTCGGCTTCTCCTTCAAAATAGCGAGTGTTACCGCTGACGACAAATACAATACCGCCAATCAGACAAGCACTCAGTGCAATGCAGAGCAGTGCTATTACAAGTCTTTTTGTATTTCGCTTCATTGTGCACCTCCTAAATAAGTATAGTTAATTATATTATAACATAAGTTATGGCGTTTGTGTTGGTTTTTTGTAAAAAAAATGGGACAGAGTTTAAAAATCTCTGTCCTTTTTTGCTATTTTTTAAAGAAGTGAATTTTTCCGTCTTTTGCATAAGCTTCAATA
>JAGBSQ010000116.1 GCA_017631775.1 Clostridia bacterium
GCCTTTTGCGCGATGCAGGTGTCAAAACGCCCGATTGGGTTTACGTTGACCCCACACTCCCCGAGAGCCGCGAGGTAATCCTATCTAAAATCGGACTCCCCTGCGTAATCAAACCCACAAGCTGTGGCTCAAGCGTAGGCGTGACCATTGTGGAAAACGAAAGCGAGCTCGATGCCGCTCTTGCCTCCGCCGCTCCTTGGGGCGACCGCGTGCTTGCCGAAAAGAAAATCCATGGTCGCGAATTGACCGTTGGTATTCTTGATGGCAAAACACTCCCCATTGTAGAGATCATCCCAAATGAAGGATTTTACGATTATAAAAACAAATATCAAGGCAACACACGCGAGGTTTGCCCTGCTGAAATTTCCAAAAAAGCCGCAAAAAAAGCCGCTGAAGCAACGCTTCGCGGATTTGAGGCGCTTCGCCTTCGCGGATACGCACGCTTTGATTACATTCTCGATGAAACCGACAAGGTTTGGTGTCTGGAAGCCAACACCCTGCCCGGCATGACCCCTCTGAGCCTGCTCCCAATGGCTGCACAAGCCGCAGGCATCTCCTATGAAGAGCTGTGTGAGAAAATAATTGAACTATAAATGATTGTGGGGGAACTTTTTGCAAAAAGTTCCCCCACACCTCTTTCAAGAACTTTCGCACAACAATTGGCAAAATAGAGTGGTTAGTGAGCGGATACAAGGCCCTATTTGCCAAGAGAATTCTTTTGCAAATAAAAAAAGGCAGATCAAGCACCTGTCACTTGACCCACCATTATTTAGTATAGCACACTTTTTTGCGTTTGTAAAGGGGGAATTTAACAACGTTTCACAATTTCTGCCTTTTGCATAAAAAGCAATTGTGTATTTCTGATAACTTGCCATATTGACGTGGGCAAAAAAATGTGGTATAATGAAGACACCAAAAAGAAGGAGGACATTCCGATGAAACATTAAATCGGGACTTTCTCATTCGGGTGATCATTCAAAATTTAAGAACGGCAATGGAGCGGTTCGCGGAACCGATGTCTGCACAATGCGAGTGCAGAAAAACACGGCGGTGTTACGCATCACATAGATAAGGTATTGCTAAAGAATACCGAGGTAGCAAACCCGTTCTTAACATCACGAATGAAAAACGTCCAGGGACTTCGCCCCTCATTGGAGCACATACAAAACAAAGGGTATTCTCCTTAGAGAATAAAGGAATTGTGTTTTGGGTATGACAAAAACAAATGACGGGTAGATTAACGAAAGAGAGGATAACAAAAGATGTTAGATACTAAGGATCAAGAGAAGTGACCCTTGAGTGGTGGGATTACAACCGGCATTCAAGGGTCACTTCTTTTTTTCGATTCGCGCAGAACAAAAGCCACTCATTGGGTCAAATCAAATTCATTGGAATTTTGAACATATATTTTGAAATTGAAATCCTCCACTCTCCCCTACCCTATGGTAGAATTTTTTTATTTCCTCTTGCATTTCCCCATCGAAATATGCTATAATAGATTTAATTTCTTGAAGGGAGCGCAATTATGGAAAGAAAACTTGGAATTAACATTGACTGTTTGGTAGGCATCAGCGAACTCGATGCGCTTGATTTGGCAAAAGCCGCCGGATTTGAAACATTTTTTACAAATTCTTACACAAACGATATCGTTGCCCCGCTCAAGAAAAAAGCCGATGCGCTTGGATTGACCTTCGAATTTATTCACGCTCCCTACCGCAACATCAACGAACTTTGGAAAGATGGCACGGGATATTTGGAAGTGATGGAGTACATGAAGGAATCCATCGATTCGGCAGCTGACAACGGTATTGGAATGGTGATCACACACGTCTCCAGCGGATGGAATCCCCCACCCGTTAACGATTTGGGACTTTCTCGCTATGACGAATTGGTACGCTACGCAAAGGAACGCGGCGTAATTTTGGCCTTTGAAAACCTGCGCCTGCTTGGCAACCTTGCGTGCCTTGTAGATCGCTATGAAAAAGAGGATAATGTTTTCTATTGCTTCGACTGCGGCCACGAGCATTGCTACACCAAAACGATTTGCATGATGGACGTTTTCACCACACGCGTTTGCTGCACACACATCCATGATAATCACGGCCGTCCCTTTGACGACAAGGTAAACGACCACGACGAACACCTTTTGCCCTTTGACGGCACCTATAATTATGAGAAAATGATGCGCAAGCTCGACGAATACAGCTACACCGGCTCTTTGATGTTAGAGGTATCGCAAAAGAATGCCGATTACGGCAAAATGAACGCCGAAGAATTTTTGGCAACCTGCTACGAACGCATTCAAAAAATTTCGAAAATGTAATACAGATATCAAAAAGAAGCACCCCGCGGGTGCTTCTTTTTTACAGTTTGGAAAACGCTCTTGGTGAGAGTCCGTATTCTTTTTTAAAAGCTTTGTAAAAGACAGAATAATCGGTAAATCCGCACAGCTGTGCCACGCGCTCCATTCCCTCACCCTCTCCAATGAGTTGTTTTGCCAAAATGAGACGACGTTTGGTCGATCACGCCTTCTGCATCGAATTGCGAATGCCCCGCCACACTACGCGCAGAACAAAAGCTTATAAACTTTTTTCCTTCTTGACTTTCGACAAAAAGTATGCTATACTGATATGGTTAGACAATTTTTAAAACAAAGGAGAAATTCAAAATGATTTGGGCCATTATCCTCTTTGCACTTACCTACGTTGGTATGCTGACCTTTCCCAAATACCGCCCTTACATTGCTCTTGGCTCTGCTCTTATTTTTATTGTAACCGGAATGTTGCCCCTTGGCGAATTTTTTGGCGCAATTGACTTTAACGTCATTTTGATGATTGCGGGTACAATGGGTCTTGTGCAACTCTTTATTGACAGTAAAATGCCTGCACGCCTTGCCGACATGGTAATGGAAAAGGTTCCCAACGTGCAAATGGCAGCCGTTGCCCTCGCACTTTTTGCAGGCGTGATTTCGGCATTTGTCGACAACGTTGCAACCGTGCTCATGATTGCGCCCGTTGCTCTTGAAATTTGCAAAAAGCTGAACACCAATCCCGTTCCCTTTATCATTGGCATTGCCGTTTCCTCTAATCTGCAAGGCGCGGCTACCTTGGTTGGTGACACCACCGCCATTATGCTCGGTTCTTATGCCGATATGAGTTTTCTTGATTTCTTTTGGTATCAAGGCAAACCCGGTATGTTCTTTGCCGTTGAGCTTGGCGCTGTTCTTTCCGCTCTTATTCTTGCATGGATCTTCCGCAAAGAAAAAGGCAAGATCGAAAAGAGTCAAGAAAAAACCAAAGTTACCGACTATGTCCCCACCTATCTTTTGCTTGGCACCATTGTGCTCTTGATTGCCGCATCCTTTATTCCCGGCAAACCCGCTATTACCAACGGCTTGATTTGTGTTGGACTTTTGGTAATCGGTCTTATTTACAATGCAATCAAAAACAAGAGCTTTCAATCCATTCTCGGCCCTATCAAGGCAATCGACTTTGAAACCATTGGACTTTTGCTCGGTTTGTTCCTCATTATTGGTGGAATTTCTCACATGGGCGTAATCGATACCTTGGCAGGTCTTCTCGCCAAACTCGGTGGCGGAAACGTATTTCTCCTTTACACCGTTATCGTTTGGGCATCGGTTCTCATTTCCGCATTTATCGACAACATCCCCTACGTTGCAACCATGCTCCCCGTTATCACAGGACTTGCGGCAGCACTCAATATTGACCCCACCGTTCTTTATTTCGGTCTGCTTTCCGGCGCAACCCTTGGCGGCAACTGCACGCCCATTGGTGCTTCTGCCAACATCACCGGCATCGGCATTCTTCGCAAAGAAGGCTACGAGGTTAAGAACAAAGACTTCTTCCGCATTGGTATTCCCTTCACCCTCGCGGCAATCATTCCCGCCTACATCTATTTGTGGATCTTCTACGGCGTATAACAAACAAAAAAGCACCCTTGCGGGTGCTTTTTTTATAGTTTTGAAAACGCTCTTGGCGAAAGTCCGTATTCCTTTTTGAAGGCCTTGTAAAAAATGGAATAATCCGAAAATCCGCACAATGCTGCTACGCGCTCCATTCCCTCACCCTCTCCAATGAGTTGTTTTGCCAAAATGAGGCGACGTTGGGTGAGAAAGCGGTGAAAGCTTGTATCCATTTGTTCGCGAAAGAGTTTGCTGACGGCACTGCGGCTAATGTAAAAATGTGCCGCCATGCTATCGAGCGTTAACGGCTCGTGCAAGTGATTTTCGATATATTGGACAAACGAGGTAAGCATGGTTGGCTGCTCTGCCTGCGAGTGATGTGCCTCGCCCGAGCTTGCGGCACGGCAAATGTGTGTTAGTATCAGTATAGCAAAGGCGGTGGCAGACTCTTCATAACCCGTTTGTCCCTCTTCAAACTCGCGCAAGCCTTCGCTAAAATAATCACCGATATAGCTCCAATCGGTTCCCTTTGTGCGCAAAAGCGAAAAATGATCGACCTCAAAAACGGGCGAATTTGGGAACATTTCGCACACACGCTCTATCAAATCGGCACTCACCCAAAGAATATCGCGCTCATAAGCATACTGCATATCATCCGGCAAGATAGGCTTGTGGCTCACACCGGGAGCAACAAGGATCAGATCCCCCGCCATCAAACGGTAGCGGTTCGCCCCCACCAAATACTCCACGCGGTCGGCAGAGCGGCAAAGCATGATTTCATAAAAGGAATGCGAGTGCAACGAAATGCTTTGGCGGCTGTAGGTAATGTCGCGGTGAAAGCTGACGGGGCCGGAGGACATTTCAAGCTCTTGATATAGGTTACCAATGGCAATTCCCTCGCCCGTGAGGTACTCTAAGATTTGCAAATATTCCGCCTCGGATTTGGGCCGTTGAAAACGCGAGCGCATCAATTCTTTAAGCGTTGAAAACTTCATAAATTCCTCTTTTTATTACATATTTTTATTTTTCTTTTCTATTTTAGCACATTTTTACCCGTTTTGCAATGTTTTTGACGAAAATTGCAATTTTATTTCAAAAAGAAATGTGATACAATAAAAACGTTACACAACAAAATTACTTTGGAGGAAAACAACAATGGCAAGAAAACAAAAAACTGCCGGCGGTCTTACCACAAAGCATTGGCTTGGCTATATGTTTGGTGACTTTGGCGGCTGCATGACCTTTACCCTTATGGCAAGCATCTTTTCGATGTACTGCACCAACGTTCTCGGAATCGACCCCGTGCTCATGGGTACTTTGACCCTTGTATGGACGATTTGGGATGCTATCAATGACCCTATGATGGGCGCTTTGATGGACAAGGCATTTGCAAAACATCAAAACAAGAACGGCAAGTTCCGTCCTTGGATTCTCCGCGCAACTCCCCTTCTCGCAATCACCGCAATCGCATTGTGGACAGTTCCCACCTTCTGCGACGGCATCGTTACTATCGTAGCACTGTTCTCCTTTAAGATCCTTTACGAAGCAGCTTACACCATGTTCAACATTCCCATGGGTTCTCTGCTTTCCGCAATGTCCAAAAACGACTCCGAGCGTGCATCCCTCTCCTCTTCCCGTGGCGTAGGTTCTATGTTCGGCAACATGATCCCCGGTATGGTTGGTCCCGTTATCATCGGTATTTGGGGCGACAGAGATTCCACCGGTTACATGATCACCGGTATCGTTTGCGCACTCATCGGCTTTGGCATTTGCTTGATGCACTACTTCTGGACCGAAGAGCGCACCACCGTTACCGAAACCAAGGCAGATGATATCAAGTTTACCGATATCCTCACCGTTGTAAAAAAGAACAGACCCTTTGTAGCACTCTGCATTCACGGTATTTGCATTTGCACCATGCAATACCTTGTTTCCAACATCAGCCTCTACATGTACTCCGAGGTTTATCACGATGTTACCTACCAAACCATCGGCACCGCTCTCTCCAGTCCCTTCATGATCGGTTCTATGGTTCTTGTTCCCTTTATTTGTAAGAAGCTCGGCCTTGAAAAGCTGATCCGCTACTGCCTACTCATCGGCGGTGCAATCTGCGGCCTGCTCTTTGTTTTGCACGTTGTTACCGACGTACATCCCCTCGTTCACGGTGTTATTCTCGGTATCGGTTCCGGTATGTCTATGGTATCCATTCAAATGCAATGGGGTCTTGTTGGTGAAGCAATCGACTACAACGAGTTTGCAACCGGCAAGAGAACCGAAGGCTCCATTTACGGTACCATTAACCTCTCCCGCCGTATCGGTCA
>JAGBSQ010000001.1 GCA_017631775.1 Clostridia bacterium
CTTTTTCTATGGTATGGGTGTGCTGATTCGACCAGGCACTTGCTTCGCAATTGCGCTGGTTCGCATACCCCGTCCAAAGATCGAAGAGCTCGCTCTTCAGGCGCAGGGTGTGGGTATATTCGCGCGTCGCGCGAAATTCTCCCGTTTTATAATTCCTTCCATTGCACTGCCATGCAGTGCTTTTTTCTTTTCTCTCCCCTCTCACATTCAAAAATCCAATTACCTGCGCTTGACAAATCTATTGATTTTTGGTATACTGATAAGGACCCCGACAGGTGTAGAAATCAATAGAGCAAGGGGATTTTATTGACGCGAGGTGCGCAACTAATGAGCCGTTACAGTGTAAAAGAAATTGCCGAGATTATCAATCAAAAAAGCCAAAAAGTGATTCTTGGCAAAAAGCACGTCATTGATCTTGCCGTGATCTCCCTGCTTTGCGGTGGTCATATTTTGATTGACGACGTTCCCGGAACAGGAAAAACCGTTTTGGCAAAAACCTTTGCCAAGTCCCTTTCTCTTGATTTTAAGCGTGTGCAATGTGTTCCCGACATGTTGCCCACCGACCTTGTAGGCGTTAACTTTTTTGATATGAAGCAATCGGAGTTCCGCTTTATCAAGGGCCCCGTATTCACAAACGTTCTGCTTGTGGATGAAATCAACCGCGCAATGCCCAAAACCCAATCGGGTCTTTTGGAGTGTATGGAAGAGCATCAAGTATCTGTCGATGGCACGACCTATCCCCTCTCTGAGCCCTTTATGGTTATTGCAACACAAAACCCCGTTGAAACCAAGGGAACCTTTGAGCTCCCCGAGGCACAGCTCGACCGTTTTTTGGTCAAGACCTCGATGGGTTACCCCACTCACAAGGAAAACATCGACATTCTCGCCCTCAAGCTGCAAGGCCCCAATACCGACAGCGACGAGGCCGTAATGGATGCCGAGTGCATTATTGAAGCAAGAAAAGAGTTGGCTGCCGTATTTGTTCACCGCGATATTTTGGACTATGCCGCAACCATTTGCGAATGCACAAGAAGTGCAAAGGACGTCATTCTCGGTGCCAGCCCCCGTGCTATGATCGCTCTCGTTCGCGTAGCGCAAGGCTATGCCGCAATTGAGGGCAGAGACTACGTTCTCCCCGATGACGTTAAGCGTGCGGCTGTTCCCGTTCTCGCACACCGTATCGTGTTCCAAAACAGCTTCTACCACCGCGGCGACCTTGGCAAAAACCTGATTGAAAGCATTTTGGATAGCGTTATCGTTCCCAGCGAGCAAATCAACTTCTCCCACAGGTAATTCGCTATGGATTTCTTTGTTCGTCTGACAGCATTTGTGGGACGGATCATACTTTCTCCTTGGTTTTGGATCACGCTGCTTGCGATTGCCGTGTTTGGCGGCTTATCCATTCTCTACCGCCAGGCAAAGCTGCGCGCGTTGGATAAGATCGTTTACAACCGAAGCTTTTCTACCGACGGTGTTTTTGTTGGAGAAACGCTCGAATTGGTCGAAACCATTCGCAACCCAAGCTGGTTCCCTCTCTTTCGGGTTCGCGTTGAGTTCTTTATGCCTGCCGGATTGACGGTTGACGGCATTGAGTGCAAAAAACACACCAAGGTAACAAGTATCTTTCACATTCCACCCTATGCTACAACTAAAAAAGTGCATACCGTGAGGGCCGACAAGCGAGAGCATTTTCGCATGTATACCTCGTTTGTTCGCTACCGCGATACAGAATACACGTTTGATTCTCCCATCGATTTTTACGCCTACCCTAACCAATACGATGCCGATGCAAGCTTTGCACCCGACATTTATCACTCGGGAGATGCGATCGCCGCAAGAAAGTACATTGAGGATCCCTTCTTCCTTTCCGGCATTCGCACGTACCGACCGGGTGACCCTATGCGCGCCATCAACTTTAAAGCCTCGGCTCGTACCTTTTCGGGCGGTATGCGGCAGCTGATGTCCAATGATTATGACAGCTCCCGCAATTACAACACCATGATCCTTTTGGATCTCTCCTCTTATTCGGAGGCGCCCATGAATGCAGAGGTGCAAATTGAGACCGGTCTGCGCTATGCCTGCTATTTGTTCTGCGAAGCACTCAAGAACGGCGGCAACGTTGGTTTTGCGACCAACTGTGCGCTGGAAAACACGCGCTACATTCACATTCCCTGCAGCAGCGGAACCTTGCACACAAAGCTGATTTTGGAGCAGTTTGCCGAAATTTCGGCAAACGCCAAAAGAGATTATTCGGTAAACGTTATTTTGCAAACCATTGTACCCGAGCTTGCCCGCGGTACGGATATCTACCTCATCACCCCGTTTGTGGACGATAAAATGGCAGGACTTTTGCACTCCTTGCGCCACGTGGGAAGAAACGTAGAAGTTATTCTTCTTTCGGGAGGTAGACACAAATGAAGCTAATTCGAAAATACGGTTTTGAAATTCTGTTAGGCATTCTCGGCGTTGCCTTCTTTACGGGAACCCTCTACATCGTTCTCGTTATGCCCGAGGATCTGATGGTGCGCGGAACCATTATGTTCGGTCTCTTTTTTGACGCGATTGCCATCTATTACGTTCTGCGCCGCCTTTGGCGTACAAAATGGAGATACCGCGTAATGCCTGCGCTGCAAGAAGTTTTTGAAAAGCTTGCAAAAGTATTCAAAATCATTGGCAAAAAGCTGGGCATTAAAGAAAGAGAACCGCAAACCGTTCTCAAGGGCAAATCCATCATCTTTTTTGATACAAAACCCATCAACGAGCAAACCAAGCGCAAAAAGAAGCCCTCGGCATGGAAGAACCTGCAAACCGACAAGGAGCGCCTTGGCTATTTGTACCGAAAAATGATAGACTCCAACATTCACCAAGGTTTGCCCGTGTTCGCCTCGGAGACCCCCACCGAGATCAAGGACAAAAAGGAATACCGCGAACACGAAAACCAAATTTTTGACCTCTACGTAGCCAACCGCTACAAGGATGACGTCACCTTGGATGCCGACGTTTTGGACGGCTTAAAGCAAGAAATCAAAAACGCCAAATAAGAAAGACGGCAGAGAGGAATTCCCCTCTGCCTTCTTTTTGCAATGGGATTGCATTTTTGGCAATTTTGTGGTATAATAAGTACTGGAGAAAAGAAAAAGGAGAGACATTTTTATGATAGATAGCAAAGAAATGCTTGGCAAAGCCCCCATTGGCAAGCTGTTGTTTAAGCTTGCCGTTCCAACCGTGGTGGCACAGCTGATCAACATGCTCTATAACATTGTCGACCGCATCTACATTGGCCACATTCCCGAGGTGGGAGATCTTGCCCTGACAGGTGTTGGCGTTTGTATGCCCATCATTTTAATCGTTTCGGCATTTGCCGCTCTCGTCAGCTCGGGCGGCGCGCCGCGTGCCTCCATTTTTATGGGCAAAAAGGATATGGAAAGTGCCGAGCGGACACTTGGTGCATGCTTTGGTCTGCAGGTCATCGTCTCCATTATTTTAACCGTTGTTCTGCTTATTTGGAACCGTGACCTTTTGCTTGCATTCGGCGCCAGCGAAAACACCGTTGAATACGCCACGGCATATATGCGCATTTATGCCATTGGCACAATTTTTGTTCAACTGACGCTTGGCATGAATGCATTTGTTTCGGCACAGGGATTTACAAAAATCTCTATGATTTCCGTTCTCATCGGTGCCGTTGCAAACATTGCACTCGACCCCCTCTTTATTTACGGATTGGGAATGGGCGTTGAGGGTGCGGCGCTTGCCACCGTTATTTCGCAGGCCCTCTCCACGGCGTGGATCGTTTCCTTTTTGTTTGGCAAAAAGACCATTTTACGCCTGCGCCTGCAAAACCTTGTTCCCTACCCCAAAACCGTGCTCCCCTGCTTGGCTCTTGGCTCTGCAACCTTTATTATGCAAGCGAGCGAGAGTGTGATCTCTGTTTGCTTTAACTCTTCGCTCCTCAACTACGGCGGCGATATTGCCGTGGGTGCTATGGCAATTTTGACAAGCGTAATGCAGTTTGCAATGCTCCCCCCGCAAGGCATTGCGCAAGGCGCACAACCCATTCTCAGCTACAACTACGGTGCCAAAAATGCAGAACGTGTAAAGAAAACCTACAAAACGCTCTTAACGGTTTGTGTCATTTATTCGGTTGCGCTTTGGCTCGCGGTCATGATCATGCCCCGCGTGTTCGTCTCCATCTTTACCCCCGATGCGGCTCTCGTGGACTTTGCCGCAAAAGCTTTACGCATCTATTTTAGCGGTATGATTTTGTTCGGTATTCAAATTGCCTGCCAAATGACCTTTGTATCTCTTGGCAACGCGCCCTCTTCAATTTTGGTGGCTGTTGTGAGAAAATTCATTTTGCTCCTCCCTCTCATCTACATTGTGCCAAAGCTTGTGGGCGACCCCACCGTTGGCGTTTATATGGCAGAACCCATTGCCGACGTGACGTCCGTAACCTTTACAACTATTCTCTTTATTTTCCAATTCAAAAAAGCTTTGAAGAAAATAGAAGAAACAAAAGAATAAAAAAGAACCGAGAGTTCCCGTGAACTCTCGGTTTTTTGTTTATTCAATATCCAATTCGGGCGGCACGTCGATCTCTTCACCAACGTACTTGCCGTTCTTTTTGCGCTGACGAACACACTCGGAGAGCAGATATTCGATCTGCCCGTTCACCGAGCGGAAATCATCCTCTGCCCACGCGGCAATTGCCGCATAAAGCTTTGGGGAGAGTCGCAGCGGAATCTGCTTTTTTTGCGAATCGTTCATACGGTATCACCTTTTATCAATACAAGCTGCCCGAGTTGACCACGGGTTGTGCATCGCGGTTGCCGCAAAGAACAACCAAAAGATTGGAAACCATTGCCGCTTTTCTCTCATCGTCGAGAACAACGGTGTTGTTTTGAGAGAGACGGTCGAGTGCCATTTCTACCATACCAACGGCTCCGTCAACGATCATTTTGCGTGCATCGATGATAGCAGATGCTTGTTGACGTTGCAACATAACTGCCGCAATTTCAGGCGCGTA
>JAGBSQ010000117.1 GCA_017631775.1 Clostridia bacterium
CTTACCTCGAGCGGTGTAGCATATCTTTCGGCAAACGGACCGATTGAAAACTTTTACGATTTTGAAGGAAAAATTCCTTCGGGCGTAGAGCTCTCCCCAAACGGAGCGGTTGTTTGCCTGAAAAAAAGTGCGATTTCTGAAAAAAATATTATAATTATATTTGACAAAGCAGGAAAAATAGTGTATAATGATGTTACTCCTCAAAGCGTCATCGACGTGGCTTACAGAGAGAACGTTTTGTTCTATACCACGTATGAGGGAGTGAACCGCTTGGATCTTCAAAGCGGGGAGCTTGTACTTGAGGAATATACAATGGACGGTAAAGTATTGCTTGCGGTGAACGATAAAGAAGTTCTTTTGTGTTCTCCTCAAAAGGCCGTTTATTTTACCTTCCGCACATAAAAAACAAAAGAAAAGGAGATTTTATCTATGGAACCCGCAATCGAACTCGCAATCATTCTTGACATTTTATTTGTCCTTGTAGCAGCTATCTTCATTGCTGTTGGTGTTAAGAGAGGTTTTATCAAGAGCTTGATCCAATCCGCTAAATTGCTTCTCACCATTGCAATTACTTACTTTGTTGGCTCTCCCGTAGCTGCATTCATCAGAGAAAAATTCGTATTCCAAAAGGTTTACGATTTTTGGTTTGCAAAGGTTGACGGACTTTATCAACAAGCAAACTCTACTCTCAATCTCGATGAGTTTAGAGCAACCGTTGAGTCCGCTCCCGATTTCCTACTTGCTCCCGAAAAGAAGGCAGAAATTCTCGCCTCTCTTTCCGAAGAGAGCGGTGCTGCAATGGTTGAGTCTGTTTCCAACAGCCTTGCTAATCCTGTTGCAGACGTTATTTCCAGCATCATCGGCTATGCACTGACCTTTGTTGTTGCTTTCATTCTTCTTACCGTTGCAGCATGGCTTTTGACAAAGATTGCAGAGCGTTTTGCTATCATTGGTACCGCAAACCGCATTCTCGGCGGCGTTTTTGGCGCAGTTTTGGGTGCTGTTGTACTTATGATTGTGGCTGTCATCATTAAGTTCCTTGACGTTCAAAACGCAATTTACCCCGATACCGTAATTGTAAAGCTGTTGGGCGACTTTATCTAATCGCACAAACGTAATTTACAAATTCTATAATCCCCGAAAAAGCCTGCCGTTTCTTCGGTGGGCTTTTCAAAAATTCCCATAGAAAGGACTCATTCACTAAATGGTAATGTGTTCACAATGCCATAAGCGTATGGCTGTTATATTCGTTACAAAAATGGAAAACGGCGAAAAAAGCACCAAGGGTCTTTGCCTCAAATGTGCCAAGGAGATGGGTGTACCCGTAGATAACCTCGTTGGCAACGTAATGGGGCAGTTCGGCATTTCCCCCGAACAGCTTGAGGGCGCCGAGGATGATATCAACGCGATGCTTGCAAACACCGAAACCCCGTCGGATGCCGACGATAACGAGGACGGTGGCGCACCTGCAATCGATCTCCCCAAGCTCTTCCGCGATGCGGGACTTTTTGCACAAAAAGCAGAACCGAATGTTCCCGACGTGCCGCAACCCGATTCCAATAACAACAAAAAATCTGATAAGAAAAAGGCAAAAGAAGAGAAAAAGCTCAAGTTTTTGCCTACCTATAGCCGCAATCTCACACAGTATGCACGCGAAGGTAAGCTTGACCAAATCATTGGTCGTGACCGCGAGCTTTCCCGTGTGATCCAAATTCTTTGCCGCCGTCAAAAGAACAATCCCTGCCTCATTGGTGAACCCGGTGTCGGTAAGACCGCAATTGCAGAGGCACTTGCTATTCGCATCGCATCGGGCGACGTTCCTTATAAGCTTCAAGGCAAAGAGATCTATCTTTTGGATATGACCGCACTCGTTGCAGGCACACAGTTCCGCGGACAGTTCGAGTCCCGTATCCTCGGCCTTTTGGGCGAGGTAACTGCAGTGGGCAATGCCATTCTCGTTATTGATGAAGTACACAATATAGTTGGTGCCGGAGATGCAGAGGGAAGCGTCAATGCTGCAAACATCCTCAAGCCCGCACTCTCTCGCGGTGAGGTGCAAATCATTGGTGCCACCACGCTCAACGAGTACCGCAAGTATATCGAAAAAGATTCGGCACTTGAACGCCGCTTCCAACCCGTTACCGTCAACGAACCCTCTGTTGAGGAAACGATGGAAATGCTTTTGGGCATTAAGCACTACTACGAGGAATTCCACGGTGTTATCGTGCCCGAAAACGTTTTGCGCCGTGCAGTTGTGCTTTCCGAGCGCTATATTACCGACCGTTATCTGCCCGACAAGGCGATCGACCTTTTGGACGAGGCTGCATCGGCTCTCTCGCTTTCTTCTGCCGTTATCAACGAGTCTTACCGCATTCGCGACAGACTTCTTGACCTCAAGGCAAAGAGAGAAGAGCTTGAGAGTGAAATTGCCGGCAACGATGCCGTAGAGCAAAACCGCTATGAGGAAATTGCAAACGTGCGTGCCGAGGAGCTCAAGCTTTCCGAGCGTCTCTCCGAGATTGAACCCGAAACCCAAAAGGTTACGCTTACCGAAGAAGAGATTGCAAACGTAATTGAGCTTTGGACGGGTGTTCCCGCAACCAGCATTACCGAAAACGAGTTTGCACAAATTGACCGTCTTGAAAGTCGCCTCAAGGAACATATCGTAGGTCAAGACACCGCCGTTGCGGCTGTTTCCAAGGCCATTAAGCGCCACCGCGCGGGCATTGCTTACAAGAGAAAGCCGGTTTCCTTCATTTTTGCAGGACCTACCGGTGTGGGTAAAACCGAGCTTGTTAAGACCCTTGCAAATGAGCTTTTCCATTCTCCCGAAACGCTTATTCGCCTTGATATGTCCGAATTTATGGAAAAACACAGCGTTTCTCGCATTATAGGAGCGCCTCCCGGATACGTTGGCTACGATGAAGCAGGGCAGTTGACCGAAAAGATCCGCCGCCGTCCGTATTCCATCGTTATCTTTGATGAGATTGAAAAGGCGCACCCCGATGTTTTGAACATTCTTTTGCAAATTCTTGATGACGGACGCATTACTGATGCGCGCGGAAAGACCGTCAACTTTGAAAATACCGTGATCGTTATGACCACCAATGCAGGTTCTGACCGTTCGGGTGCAGCTGCAGGCTTTGCCGTAAGTGCAGAAACTGCCGCTGAGAACAAAACGCAAAAGGCTCTTGAAGGCTTTTTGCGCCCCGAGTTCATCAATCGCGTAGACGAGATCATCACCTTCCGTCAGCTTGACGAAAAGGATTTTATCAGCATTGCCCGCATTATGCTCGAAGAGCTCAAAACGTCTCTTGCCGAAAAATCCATGTCTCTTTCTTATAGCGAGGAGGCCTTGGAGCTTATCGCAAGAAATTCCTTCTCTCGCAAATTCGGCGCGCGCAATATGCGCCGTTATATTCAAAAAGAGGTTGAGGATCGCTTGGCAGAACAAATCATTGCCGACTATACACATCGCTTTAGCGTAGCTCGTGTTGTTGTTGAGGGCGATAGCATCAACGTAATTTGTATGTAACTCAAAGGAGATTTTATGAACGAAAAAGGTTCGAGATGGCACCAGACAGATGCTCTGTCTCTTTGCCAACACTTGCATACCAATGCCGCCTGCGGACTTTCCCGCAAGGCGGCTCGTTCTCGTCTTAAAAGAGAGGGCAGAAACCCGTTGTTTGATGAAATCGTGCAAAAAAAGAAGGGGATTATCGGCAGCTTGTTGCTCGACCCTGCCATTCTTTTAATGCTTTTGGGGGTATTGCTTGCCATTGCATTTTTGTCGCCTTTGCAATTCATTTGCACCGTAGTGGTTTTATTGCTTTTGCTTGCAGTGCTTTTACGCTTTTTGTACCGCAGTGCCGAGCTCTCTCGCATCACCTCTCAATATCGCACACCAACTGTCCGCGTTCTGCGCGACGGCAGAGTCTTGATTGTATCTGCCGCACACGTTGTTGTGGGGGATATTCTTTTTTTGAGAGAGGGAGATATCGTCCCCGGAGATTGCCGTCTTTTGACCTCAAATGAATTGCGCGTGCTCACACTTTTGCCAAACGAAAAGGGAAATCCCACCTATAAGGAATACACCAAAAACGCCGCTGCTACCTATCCCTACGGGACACACGTCGATGCGCCGCTTGCCGAAAATATGCTTTACGGCGGCTCTGAGATCCTTTTTGGAGATGCAAAGGCCGTTTTGGTGGCAAAAGGGGAAAAATCCTATCTTGGCGCAATGCGTTCCTTTACGCTTCCAGCCGAAATCAAGGAAAAACGCGGAGAAACACCCGTCAAGAGAATGCTAAACCCCTATTTGCGCGTTTGGGGACTTTTGTCCTTAATTCTTTTGGTGCTCTTGACCCTCATCGGTCTTATTACAAAGCCTACCGGCGGAGAGTTGACCGAATACTTCTTTATTCTTTGCATCCTAACTGCCTCCTCGGCCCCTGCTTTGCTTTCCTTGTATTTGCATTGGATCTCTCTGCGCGGATCTCTTTTGTGCATGGAGAATGATCCGCCCAAAAATCGCGCGGTTATCAAATCCGAGGCAGGAATGACAAAGCTTTCGGCAATGACCGATCTTTTTGTAATCGGCAAACGCGGCATTTGCGATGGCGTTACTCATTTTTGGTCGGCATTTGTTGGCGAGCGCGAAATTCGCGCAGATGACGAAAACGAAAAAATCAATTTGCAATCGGTTTGCGAAGCAATGCTTTTGCGCCGCGAGGCCGATTTGCGCATGCCGGCATCCGGTTACGGAGCTTCAAGCGAGGCGCAGGGAGCATACCTTTCGGAATTGGTTTCTCTTTGCGGTTTTGATGCAGGTGCGCTTAAGGTACGCCTTAAGAGCATCGAGCGCGCCGCTTATCCCGGTCGCTC
>JAGBSQ010000118.1 GCA_017631775.1 Clostridia bacterium
CCTCTCGGTCAATGCGGAAGCCTGCCATCTCCATGTCGGCAAGAACAAGTGCGAGCGGCATTTCGAGACTGGTCAAAAGTTCGGCTTGTCCGCTTTCCTCTACCGCTTGCGAAATAAGCGGATAAAGGCGCGCGATATATGCGGCGGCGGGAACCTCCCCCGACATCACCTCGCCAAGATAATCGGAAACCAGGCTTGCAAGATCAAAATTGCTCTTGGAAGAGTTGGCAAGGTATGCGCCAAGCATCAAGTCATATACGCGGCACTCGCGCAAGAATGCAAGCGCAGAATTTTTATAAAGCGATTTACAATCGTAACAAACAACGGTTTTGCCCGAGAGGCGAGAGGTCACTTCCCCACCCTCGCACGTCCAAACAGAGGAACCGTCCGAGAGAGTGAGCACACCGTCTTTGCAGTCAAGTGCAATAACGTCGAGCGAGGAAACCTTTGCACAGTCCATCGGTGCAACGGTAACGGGCGCGGCTTCCTTTTCTTCGGGTGTGGGTTCTGCATCCAAGCCAAAGCGCTTGATGAAAACCGAAAACTCAAGCTTGATGAGCAAGCGGCGCAATTCGTCGCGGTTGATGCCGTTGTATGCAAGAGCGTCAAGCTCTTTTTCCAAGGGTACGGTTTGACAGATGCGCGCAAGCGTTTGCGAAAGATATGCGCTCTCGCGGCCACTCTCCAATTTTGCTTTAACAGAGGGCGTTAATTTTGCCTCGGGCAAATGCTCATAAATGCCGTCAAGACTGCCAAACTCAGAGATGAGTTTGATGGCGGTCTTCTCGCCAATGCCGGGAACACCCGGGATATTATCCGAGCTATCTCCCATCAAGGCCTTGACATCGACAAAGGTGGAGGACGGCACGGTGTATTTTTCGAGGAATTTTGCCTCGTCCATATCAATGGTATCGTTGTTGGTGGCAAGCAAAACGTGCACGTTGGGGGAGATGAGCTGAAGCGCATCACGGTCTCCTGTCATCAGGTATGCCTCGCAATCGCCCTCGGCACTCATGCGCGCCAAGGTACCGAGAATATCGTCAGCCTCGTAGCCTTCCATTTCCAACACGTGATAACCCAGGGCAGAAAGCACCTCTTTGGCTACGGGGAATTGTGCCAAAAGCTCCTCGGGGGTAGCATGTCTGCCTGCCTTATAGGCATCGTACATTTTGTGGCGGAAGGTGGGCGCCTTGAGGTCAAACGCCACGGCACAAAAGTCGGGTTTTAGCGCATCCGCTTGGCGTGTGATCATATTGATCATGCCATAGAGCGCATTTGTGGGGAAGCCGTCCTTTGTTGTCAAAGGGCGAATGCCGTAAAATGCGCGGTTGAGAATGCTATTGCCATCGATTGCGAGTAATTTTTTCATCTTTTACCCTCCAAAGACACTATGTGTCTTTATTTTTATATCTTCCCCTCTATTGTACCACATATTGGGGGAAATGTCAAGGAAAAGAGCGCGAAAAAGAGGGCGACCTAACGTCACCCTCTCCCTTATGTATCTTTTGTTTGCAAGCCCATATACTGCGGATTTGTGCGCTCCAAAATCAGGCCTGCCGAAAGGAGTGCACGGTTCCACAAGCGGTAAGCCGTGCGGCGCGAAATGCCCATAAGTCCTGCGGCGCGCTCAATGCTTTCCCCCTTGACGTAGCGGTAATAAAGAAGCATCTTTTCTCTGCCGTTTTTCATGCCTCCCAAAAAGGCCGCAATCTCGTAAATGCGCGCTTTCCAATAAGCTTCATCCCCTGCCAAAATGTCCTCACACTCGCACAGCTCGTCAAATTTTGCGGCACGCTTTCGCTCATATTTTCGCAGCTTTAGCATATCCAGGCAAAGCTGATAACCGCACAAATAATTGCGCGCCGTCTCCCGTACTTTCGTTTCTTCCTCCAATGTCATTTGACCACTCCCTTTCTGCTTCGTATTTCCGTAGTAAAATATGGTTTTTTTAAGGATTTTCAAAAAAATGTGCCGATTTTTTTCAATTTCTATTGACAAATCTTCGGAAATCCGTTATAATGTTGATAGTACACACATTATATCGGAAATCCGAACTATTGTCAATAGATATTTCGCATTTTCTTTATAATCTACAATTTACACAAAATGCATTTGAGTCAGTTGTATAACATTGACAAACAAAGGGGAAACGCTATGGATTACTCTATTTTTGAACGTCTCCTGCAAGAAAAAGGCGCCACGGTTTATCAGGTCTCCAAGGCTACCGGCATTGCCGCCTCGACCTTTACCGACTGGAAAAACGGGAGAAGCGCGCCAAAGGCCGATAAGCTCAAGCGCGTGGCCGACTATTTTGGCGTGTCGCTCGAATATATGCTGGGGCTTGAGGAGGGCGTCGGCGCGCAGGAAAAGCGCGTGCCCATCATCGGCGAGATCCGCGCGGGCAGCCCCATTATCACGCAGGAGTCGCTGCTTGGCTATGAGTATGCCGACGTTGAGGATGCGGAGGAGTATTTCTTCCTCAAGGTGTGCGGCGACAGCATGAAGGATTGCGGCATCATGGA
>JAGBSQ010000119.1 GCA_017631775.1 Clostridia bacterium
ACAGGATCTTGGGTCCCATACCGATGGCAAATTCCAAGATCTTCACACCACACAGGCGAGCCACCAAAAAATGCCCCAGCTCATGGATGAAGATCAAAAAGCCGAAAAACAGAATTGCAAGTAAAATATACAAAAAATTCAACGGGGATTACGCTCCTTATCCAGAGATATCACACCCTCTTTGCAACCAGCTCCTTTGCAGCCTCACGGGCAAGAAGGTCGAACTCAAAAATTTCATCAATGGAGTGGGCGGCCCGCGCCTTGCCTCTCAAGGAGGAAACCGCGTCCTCTACCACCTCAAAAATATCGTAAAAGCCAATTTTTTTATTCAAGAAAGCAGCAACGGCAATTTCATTTGCCGCATTCAGCGTTGCTGGAACGGCACCTCCAACGGCGATGGACTCCAGCGCCAAACGCAACAAGGTGAAGGTTTCAGTGTCCGGCTTTTGGAAGGTCAGCGCACCTACCTTTGTCAAATCAAGCTGAGGAATGACTGCCTCGGCTCTCTTGGGATGCGTTAACGCATACTGAACGCAAAGCCGCATATCGGGAACGGAAAACTGGGCAATTACACTGTTGTCATTATATTCCACGGCAGAGTGCATTATGCTCTCGCGGTGGATAAGCACCTCGACCTGCTCGGGAGAAACGCCAAACAAATGAACGGCCTCGATGACTTCAAAGCCTTTGTTCATCAGGGTTGCACTGTCCACGGTGATCTTGGCACCCATATTCCAAGTGGGATGCGCCAAAGCGCGCTCGGGAGTGACCTCCTTGAGCTGTTCTCTTGTCATTCCAAAGAACGGGCCGCCCGAAGCGGTAAGCAGCAGGCGCTTGACCTCCTCCTTTTTGCCGGCTCTGAGACATTGGAAAATAGCACAGTGCTCACTATCAACCGGCAAAATCTGCGCTTTTTTAGCCTCGGCAAGCTGCATAACAAAGGAACCTGCACACACAAGAGACTCCTTGTTGGCAAGCGCGAGCTTTTTGCCGGCCCCCACAACCGCAAGGGTCGGGCGCAAGCCGGAAGCACCTATTATGGCATTGAGCACGACCTCGCGCCCGCCATATTTTCGTGTAGCCATCTCACAAATACCGTCGGTACCAACGTAAACGTCGATGTTTGTGCCAAACAAGCGACGCTTGAGCTCCTTTGCGGCGTCTCTGTCGGCCATGGCGCAGGCATCTACACACAAGGCGCGTGCCTGTCGCTCGACCAAATCGACGTTGCGGTTGGCAGAAATGCAGTTGACGCGAATGCCGTTTTGCATTGCAACGTCAATCGCCTGCTGACCAACCGAACCGGTGGAACCGAGGATGGAGATAGACGGATAAATCGAATCGTTCATATCAACCTCAGAAAAAGTCAACAAAAGTAGTTAAGCACATCATGGCAATGGCAACGGCAAAAATGGAGTCGAAACGGTCAAGAACACCGCCATGACCCGGGAAGAGGTTGCCAAAGTCTTTAATTCCGTAGTAACGCTTAACGTAGGACATAAACAAATCTCCGATTTGAGAAACGACGGAGACCAACAGACCGCCCAAGGCAAACATGAGTATATTGGAGTTGAAGGGGGTGAAGTGATTGCAAAGAACGCCAAAAAGCATCATGGTTGCAACACCCAAAACAATACCGCCGATAGCACCCTCAACCGTCTTTTTGGGAGAAACGTCGGGAATGAGCTTGTGCTTTCCACCTTTGCCAAAGAGCATGCCGGTAAAGTATGCAAATGCATCGGTTCCCCATGCACCAAGGAAGATTGCGAGGTAAATAACGTGTCCGCCCTGCTCGTTGTCATGAAGAATGATGATGGAGTTAAAGCCTACCAAAACGTAAAAGGCGGTTGCAAAAAGCACACAAACGTCGGCAAGGTTATATTTGCCGCGCGAGAAAACGGCGATTGTGAAAAAGTAAAACAAAATGGTGATTAACAAAATGGCACCGTACTGAGCCAAATGCTTTGCCGACTCGGGTCTTTGTACTGCATTGAGTGATCCCAAAGCCATAAAGCGCGAAAGGAACGGCAAGCTTGCCGCAAGCGCGTAAAGCGGAACAACAAACGCCCATGCCTTTTGCATTCCAATACAGCGTGAAAGCTCAAAAATCGCAATGACCGATCCTATTGCAATAGCAATGGGAAGGACGGGTGTTTGCGCAAAAAATATGGTTACGGCAATAATGAAAATCAATATGACTCCCGTCATTATACGTTGTTTCATAGTCTCCTCCTATGTTTCAGATTCCGCCAAAGCGGCGGTGTCTTGAATAGAACGCGGCAATGGCCGCATCGACGTCACGCTCGGTATAGTCGGGCCAAAGAACGTCGCAAAAGCAGTATTCTGCATAAGCAGATTGCCACAGCAAAAAGTTTGAGATGCGAGTGTCTCCCCCTGTTCTTACAATAAGATCGGGGTCGGGACAGCCTTTTGTATAAAGATTTGCGGCAATATCGCTCTCGGTAATATTGGGGTCGCCCTTGCGGATCAGCTCGGTGCAAGCGTGCAGTATTTCTTCTCTGCCGCCATAATTGAGGGCGATGTTGAGGCGGAAGGAATGGTGCGCCGTTGCAAAATCAAGCTTTTTAATCTTCTCCTGCAACTCCAAAGGGAGAACAGAAAGGTTGCCCACAAAGCAGACGTGCATACTCTCGCCCGAAAGGTTTTCAAGGCGGTCAATGACATATTTTTCGATAATGTCCAAAATCGCGCATACTTCCCTTTGCGGTCTCTTCCAATTTTCGGTGGAAAAGGCATAGACCGTGACACACGGAATGCCAATGCTTTGGCAATATGCGGCAATACGGCAAAAGGTTTTGGCTCCTTCCAAATGTCCGTATTCGCGCGGCATTCCTCTGCCCTCGGCCCAGCGACCGTTGCCATCCATAATGAATGCAATATGAGAAAGTCGCTCATCGATTGCAATGCGGTCTTCGCTCTTCTTCTCGTTTATCGGCACCATTACTTACCCCTTTGAATGAACAGCAAGGGGTGTGACTGACAACATTTGCTGTCACACCCCTTGTACTGCAATTAGATCTTCATGATTTCCTTTTCTTTCTTGGAGGTGATATCGTCAACCAACTTGATGAAGCGGTCGGTGATATCTTGAACAGACTTTTCGCCTGCCTTTTGCTCGTCCTCGGTCATAAGACCGTCTTTCTTTTGCTTTTTGATTTCATCATTGGCATCGCGGCGAATGTTGCGAACTGCAACGCGTGCATCTTCGCCCATCTTTTGAATTTGCTTTGCCAAGGTCTTACGGCGCTCCTCGGTGAGAGGCGGGAAAACAAGGCGGATTACGCTACCGTCATCGGCGGGGTTGATACCGATATCGGATGCTTGAATTGCCTTTACCATTGCCTTGAGAGTGGAACGGTCATAAGGAGTAATGGTGAGCGTCTTGGGGTCGGTAACCGCTACGCTTGCCATGTCGGTAAGTCTGGTTTGTGCTCCGTAGTAATCAAAGGTTACTTTGGAAACGATTGCTCCGTTTGCTTGGCTTGCACGGATGGTGGAAAGGTTGTTTTCGTAAACGTCGATGCTCTTTTGCATTCTTTCTTCGGTGGGCTTTGTGTTGAATTTCATATTCGTTAAGTCCTTTCTATGTAAAATCTAATGTTTTATCAGTTGTGAATTGCCGTACCTACGGGCTCACCCATAACGGCGCGGTAGATGTTTTCGGGATCGGCAAGGCCGAATGCATAGCCCGAAATGTTATTGTCCATGCAGAACGTGGTTGCCGAGAGATCCAAAGCTCGCAGATTTTTCTCGATGATCTCGGCATAGGTTACGTCGGTGTAACGAGTAGCATTGGGATCCTTTTTGGGGTCTGCGCTGTAGATAGCATCGATGTTCTTAGCCATCAGAATGCAATCTGCCTTGATTTCGGCAGCGCGAAGCGCAGCAGCTGTGTCGGTGGAAAAGAACGGAATGCCAAGTCCGCCGCCAAAGATGACGACTTCACCGCGCTCGAGTGCCGCGATGGCATCGCGAGAGGTGTATGTATCGGCAAAGGCCTTCATTTCAACCGAGGTCATAACGCGTGCCTTCATTCCCTCGCGAATGAAAACGTCTTGAAGCGCTATGGAGTTGACAATGGTAGCAAGCATGCCCATGTGGTCGGCACGGCATTGATCCATTCCGGTGCCCTGTCTGCCACGCCAAATGTTGCCCGCGCCTACGATTACGGCAACCTCTACGCCCGCATCGAGACAGCGTTTGATTTGTTTGGCTACAACCTTGATGAAATCAAAGTTGAGGATACCTTCTTGACCGGATGCGAGAGCCTCGCCAGAAAGCTTAAGCAAAATGCGTTGATATTTCGGCTTATTCATGTTGACACAACTCCTTGCTTTTAATATATAATATATACTCCTTTATATTGTACTACAAAAGTGCGCGTTTGTAAACACCTTTTTGGGAAAAATCGGTGTATTTTTAATGAATTTTTGCATTTTTGTTGCACTTTTTAAGAAAAAAAGGAGATCGCTTGCAAAAAACGTTCTCCTTTTTGGGTCTTGTTTTATTTTTTCATAACGGCAAGTCCACACCAGCCGTTTTCCTCGAGGCGTTCTACAATGCGGAAACCGTGCTTTTCAAAGCACTCAACAACGTCATCGCTTCTTTCCATGATAATGCCGGAAGCCAAAAGAACGGTGTTCTCATGCATCAGTTCTCCTACGTCGGGAGTCATGCGAATGATGATATCTGCAACGATATTGGCGCAGATGAGATCATACGGACGGCTCTTATCAACGTGGCGAAGAAGGTCGGAAACCTCACAGGTGATGTTGGTAAGACCGCTATCCTTGATGTTTTCGTTGGCCACGCGAACTGCCATGGGGTCAATGTCGTATGCACGGCACTCCCCTGCTCCGAGTTTGGATGCACAGATAGCCAAAATGCCGCTTCCCGTACCTACGTCAAGCATTCTGCAGCCTTCTTTTGTGTAGTTTTCAAGCAGCTTAATGACAAGACGGGTGGTCTCGTGTGTGCCTGTTCCAAACGCCATGCCGGGGTCCATGCGAACGATGAGTTCCCCCTCGGCAGGGGTGTATTTTTCCCACGCGGGAACGATAACGAGGCGTTCACCAATTTTAATCGGCTTATAATATGCCTTCCAAGAATTTGCCCAATCCTCTTCGTTAACGCCTACCAATTCGATTTTGGCTTCTTCAAGGCTCGCATCTGCAAAGCGCTCGCGCAAGAAGGAAATGCACTCGGTAACGCTTCTTTCGGCAGGCAAATAGACCGATACGGAGGCAATGGTCTTATCGGCATTGAGAATACTCTCGTCGATAAGATCGCCGTAGCAAGTCTTGAGGTCAATATCGCTGTAATCCTCGATTTGCAGGTTGTTGGAAACCATGCTCATGATGGCTACGAGATCGTCAAGGCGTTCAAGCTTGACGGTAACCTTGATTTGTGTCCATTCGGTTTCGGTGCCGTAGTCACCGCATACGTAATCTTGATCTATCATTCTTATTTGTCCTTATCCTTTGTTCCAAAGATCTTTTTGAAGAATTGCTTATGTTTTGCATAGTTGCTCTCGCCGCAGCTCTCTGCAAATGCCTTCATTGCCGACTTTTGCTTTTCGTTAAGACCGCGCGGAATTTCAACCACGGTGCGGAAAATCAAGTCACCGCGACGTCCGTTGCCGTTAACGTACGGCACGCCCTTGCCACGCATAGTGAACTTGGTGCCGGGTTGTGTTCCCTCGGGAATGGTATGCTTAATGTTGCCCTCGAGTGTGGGAACGTCAATTTCGGCTCCCAAAGTTGCCTCGGCAACCGTGAGCGGAACCTCGCAATATACGTTGTAGCCGTCACGCTCGAAAATATTGTGCTGACGAACCGAAACGGTGATGATGAGGTCACCTGCGGGGCCGCCGTTGCGACCGTCGTTGCCTTGACCGCGAAGCGCGATACGCTCGCCGTTATCGATGCCTGCAGGAACCGATACCGAGAGGCGCTTATTCTCTCTTGTCATACCGCTGCCGCGACATTTGGAGCAAGGATTTTTAATAACCTTGCCGGAGCCGTGGCAGTTATCGCAAGGTGCGGTAGATTGGAAGGACATGCCGCCCATGCGCTGTACGCGGCTGACCTGACCGCGACCTTGGCAGATCGGGCAAGTTTCAACACCGCGGCTACCTTCTGCCGCACCCGTGCCTTGACAATCGTTACAATGGCAAACACGGTTGTAGGAAACGTCCTTTTTGACACCGAAAATGGCCTCTAAGAAATCGACGTAGATGGTGGTGCCGATGTCATCACCTTGAACAGGACCATTGCGACGGCGCGTGCTGCTGCCTCCGCCAAATCCGCCGCCAAACATGCTGCCAAGAATGTCACCGAGGTCGCCAAAATCCGAAAAACCGCCGGAGAAGCCGCCAAAACCGCCAAATCCACCGTCGCCACCGCCCATAGAGGGATCAAATGCCGCATGACCGAATTGGTCATACTTGGCTCTTTTTGTGGCATCGGAGAGAATTTCGTATGCTTCGTTTGCTTCCTTGAATTTTTCCTCAGCTACCTTATCACCGGGGTTGGTATCGGGGTGATACTGCTTTGCCAATTTGTAATATGCTTTTTTAAGGGTGCTTTCATCGGCGTTCTTATCAACGCCCAGCACCTCGTAGTAGTCTCTTTTGTTTGCCATAGGTATCCTTTCTAAAATCTTGTATCTTGCTTTTCCCTATTCATTTTTGCAAATAAACACGGAAAAGCAAAATACACCCAACGGGAAAGGCGCATTTGCGCCTTTCCCGATAAACAAAGTGATTGCTTATTTGTTGGAGTTATCCTCGTAGTTTGCATTGTAGTAGGTGCCGTCGCCATCGGTTTGTGCGCCTGCATCTGCTCCTTGTGCGCCTGCTTGTTGATAAAGCTTTTCGGAGATCTTGTAGAAGGACTTCTCTACCGCCTCGGTATCAGCCTTAATAGCCTCGGTATCGCCGCTCTTAACGGTCTCCTTCAGCTTTTCGATTGCAGCCTTAACCTCTTCAGCGTCAGCAGGATCTGCCTTGTCGCCAAGCTCGGAGAGGGTCTTTTCGCTTTGGAAGATGATGCTCTCTGCACGGTTCTTAACGTCAACAGCTTCACGTGCCTTCTTATCCTCTTCTGCAAATCTTTCAGCATCCTTAACAGCCTTGTCGATCTCTTCTTGGCTCATGTTGGTGGAAGAGGTGATGGTGATGTGCTGCTCTTTGCCGGTACCCTTATCCTTTGCGGTTACGTTTACGATGCCGTTAGCGTCGATATCGAAGGTAACCTCGATTTGAGGAATGCCGCGAGGAGCAGGAGTAATGCCGTCGAGAATGAAGCGGCCGAGAGTGGTGTTATTTGCAGCCATTTCGCGCTCACCTTGCAGAACGTGGATCTCAACAGAGGTTTGACCGTCTGCAGCGGTGGAGTAAACTTGGCTCTTCTTTACGGGGATAGTGGTGTTACGGTCGATGATGCGGTTGAATACGCCGCCGAGGGTCTCGATACCGAGAGAAAGAGGTGTAACGTCGAGAAGGAGCAGATCCTTAACCTCGCCGCCGAGAACGCCGCCTTGGATTGCTGCACCGATTGCTACGCACTCATCGGGGTTGATGCCCTTGAAGGGTTCTTTGCCAATGAACTTCTTAACTGCCTCTTGAACTGCGGGAATTCTGGTAGAGCCACCAACGAGGAGCACTTTATCGATTTGGTTAACAGAGAGACCTGCATCTGCGAGTGCCTTTCTTGTAGGAACGATGCTTCTCTCAACAAGGTCTGCAGTAATGCGTTCGAACTCTGCACGGGAGAGAGTTGCTTCAAAGTGGAGAGGACCTGCAGCGGTTGCGGTAATGAAAGGCAGGTTGATAGAGGTAGA
>JAGBSQ010000120.1 GCA_017631775.1 Clostridia bacterium
GTTCGGTAGAGCTTTCAGTTGGTAACATGGGTGTTGTATGGTTATCACCGTTCGCTTGCAAAGGATTGCAAGCGGTGGCGGAAAGTGCTAAAGCGGAAGCCAGCAACAGCGCTGTTAATTCTTTTTTCATCCTTATCAATTTTTCTCCTTTTCTTCTTTAATCTATGTTAAAATCGGTTATGCTTTTATGCTTATATTTTTATTATAACATTTCATTTTTTGCTTTGCAACATCTGTGATTAAATTATTTTCATCTGGCATTAAGAAAATAAAAAAGACTGTTTTACAATTCGTACAAAACAGTCTTTTTTCTTATTGCATACGCTCCCGTGCGGCTTGCAGAAGAGCATTTTTTTCGTTGGGCAGGCGTTCCTCGATGACCTCGTCGAGGAGTGTGTGGAGGAGTTCACCAATCTGCTTTCCCTTGGGAATGCCAAGTGCCATTAGATCGTCACCGCCAATGGCAAGTGTGCGCAAGGAAAGGCAAGCATTCTCCAATTTAATCTCTTCGATAACAGACGGAATGGTTGCCAATTCGGGGGGCAGTTCCCGAAACTCGGAGGCGTGTGCCAAACGGTCGCAACGCTTGATTTCCAAAAGGCGCAGAATATCCGCATCGGATATGCGTTGCATCAGGCGTTTAACGCGCTTTTTCTCTGCCGAGAGCGGAATGTCATGCCACTCGACAAGGCGCTCCATACGGCGTATGGTTTCGTTGTCAAAGCGCAGGCGCAAAAGGATCTCTTTGGTAATCTCCACGCCCGCGGGCGCGTGACCCTTAAAGTGTCCGCCCTCTGCATCCTCGGTGTAGCAGAGTGGCTTGCCGATGTCGTGCAAAAGGACGCCAAGGCGTGTAATGAGGTCATCACTTTTGCAGGTTGCAAGCGCTTGCAGAGTGTGCTCAAACACGTCGTAGCAATGGTATTTTGTGTTTTGCTCAAAGCCGACACAACGGCCAAGCTCAGGCAAAAAAACGGAAATTACATCAACATAATCGCGCAGGATACAAACCGCACCCGGGCCGCAAATCAGCTTGCAAAACTCCTCGCGAATTCGCTCTGCGGCAATGCCCGAAAGAAGATTTTTGCACTCGTGTACGGCTTTTGCGGTATTCTCTTCGATTTGAAAATCAAGAACGGAAGCAAATCGAATGGCGCGCATAATGCGCAAACCGTCCTCGCAAAATCTTGTTTTGGCATCTCCAACGGCACGAATAACTCGGTTCTTCAAATCCTCTTTGCCGCCAAAAAGGTCGACCACTCCCTTTTTGGGGTGGTATGCCATGGCATTGACGGTAAAGTCGCGACGCGAGAGGTCATCTTCAATGTTTTTAGAGAAGGTCACCTCTTTGGGGTGACGGTTATCAAGATATTCCCCATCGTTGCGATAGGTGGTAATTTCGAGCTGCATGCCGTCAACAATCACGGTGAGTGTGCCGTGTTGAATGCCGGTTTCGATGACGCGGAAGTCAGCAAAACAAGCTTTCATTTCGGCAGGGGTGGCGTTTGTGGTAATATCCCAATCGTTGGGGGTGCGACCGAGAAGGCTGTCGCGCACACAACCGCCAACGGTGTAAGCCTCATAGCCGCACGCTTCCAATACGGACAGCGCACGCGCAACAGAGAGGGGTAAGGTAATATCCAATTCCATATGCGCGACCTCCTTTCTTTTTTGTTCTATCGATTACTGCTGTGTATTTTTGAACAAGTAACGCGCGTTTTTGCGAAGTGCAAAATAAAGTGCAATGCCAAGCACGTATGCCGAAATAACTTCGCCAATGCCAACCGTGAGCATCATAAACGGAATGCCCTCCTCGGCATGGTATGCATACGCCAGCACAAAGGGAATGATAAGCGTGTTAGCCACAACGGTGGGCAGAGGTGTCAGCCACCAAATGCGGCGCAGCATACGTGCTCCAATCACGCCTATGAGCGTGGCAAGCGTGCCAAACAGTACATCTTGCCAAAGGCAACCTGTGGCAATGTTTGAAATCAAGCAACCAATTGTCATGCCCGGTATTGCCGCCGGAGTAAAGATTGCCAACACGCAAAATGCTTCGGGGATGCGGCATTGAATGGCGGCGTTTCCCAAAGGGCCTATGGCAATGGTAATAACAACGTAGAGTGCGGCAATGGCACTCGCCTCGCATATGTAGCGAAGGCTGTTTTTTGCTTTTGTGTTTTTCATTTTTGGTTTCTCCCTAGTTTTGTTTTTCGTGAGGATGGTTTCGAACTCACGTGATTTATCAGGAACGAAGGCACGCGCGCACAGCGGCTTCGACTTCCTCATAGAGATAGAGCGAACCGAGACAAACAAGAGGAATTTTCTCCTCTCGGCTCCGTTCAATAGCGGCTTTGACACCCGCGGCAACGCTTGCATAGGGCGTGGCGGAAATATCATGGGCCGTAAGCTGTGCGGCATAGTCCTCTGCCGCAAGAGAGCGCGGATTGTTGGGTGTAACGGTAAAGGCGTGTGCCGTGATAGGCTTCATCGTCTCTATCATTTCGCTCCTATCCTTATCCGCCATAACACCGCTTAGGATGTTGACACGCTGACCGCCAAAATAAGCCTTGATGCTGGCTACGGCGGCGCGAACACCCTCGGGATTGTGTCCACCGTCATAAATGATGATGGGGTCACGCGAAAGCAACTCAAAGCGTGCAGGCCAGCGCACGTCGGCAAGTCCTTGGCAAACGGCTTTATCATCAATGGCAAAGCCTTGCTCCCTAAGGAGCTCAACTGCCGTTAACACAAGGGTTGCATTGTATGGTTGGTATGCGCCAAGCAGAGGCAGGCGCAAATTGGAATGGTGCAAATAATCGAACACCGTTCCCTCAAGTGTCGCGCTTTTTTCGCAGTAAGTGGAGCGGTCGACCTGATGGAAGGGGGCGTTTTTTTGTTGCGCGATCTCCAAAACGGTGTTGCGGGCTTCTCCCTCTCCACCGCCAAACAGAACCGGTCTGTTCTCTTTGATGATGCCTGCCTTCTCTGTGGCAATCTCCTCTATGGTGTTGCCAAGGAGCGCGGTGTGGTCAAAATCGATGCCCGTA
>JAGBSQ010000121.1 GCA_017631775.1 Clostridia bacterium
TGACGGCAAAGACGGAGTTGACGGTAAAGACGGAGCTGACGGCAAAGACGGTGCGGACGGCAAAGACGGAGTCGATGGCAAAGACGGTGTCGATGGCAAGGATGGCAAAGATGGCGTAAGCATTCAATCCGTGACTGTTGACGAAGAGGGACGATTGATTATTACGCTCTCTGATGGAACAATTCTTCCGCCTATCGAACTTCCGCAAATTGAAAAAGAAGACGAGGATGCAGAACTTTTACAAGAAGCAAACGAGGCGTTTATCTCTTATCTCATCAACAATGGTGGGGAAAGCCAAATTGCCGAATGCTATTTTTACGAGGCTGATGAAACACATATCGTAGCTTTCCAAAACGGTAAAATCGCAGGCGTTTATGCTGATAAGGAAAGCGCCAAAAAATCTCTTTTTGATGATTTGGATACAGAGGCGGACGAATCGCAAGGCTACGTCATTGTAAAAATGACCGAAACACCTTTTAGCATTTGCTGCAAAGATTATAGCAACCTGACCTATGTTGCTTTTGGCGATAGCATTACGATTGGTGTTGATGTATATTCCGAAAAAGGAACCGCCTATCCGCAAATGGTTGGGCAAAAGCTGAATTTTCAAACAGTTAATAACAAAGCCGTTAGTGGGGCGACGTTTTGTCCAAACTCCGGGCGCACCAATATGACCGAGCGCATTTTGAGTTTTAACGGCGAAGCGGACGTTGTTTCGCTGATGCTTGGTATAAACGATTTCTGGGTAGGTTCTCCATTGGGTACTCCCGAAAGCCGTGACAATACAACCATTTATGGTAGCTTGCATTTGATTGCCGCACATCTTACAAAGAATTATCCCAACGCATTTATCTTTTTTATGACGCCTTTTCAATGCCGTGTAGGGAATACCGACCGCGGAGCGGGATATACTCTCCCCGACGTTGTGAATGCAGTCAAATCCGTTGCCGATGAGTATGATATTCCCGTTTTGGATATGTACACCTATGGCAAATACGAACTTGAAATGAACCAACCCAAAAACGACGGCATTCATCCTACCTATAAGCATCACAAGGAATACACCGCGCCGATAGTTGCAGAGTTTCTTGTAAAGAATTGTGTGCATGAAGCCGAGGAAGATTTGGAATAAACAAACCACACGGGCGACCTTTGGTCGCCCACTTTTTCATTTCCTTAATTTCAGACACAAAAAACTTAATAAAAAATGAAATCTAACATTGTTTTTTGACAAATTTTGTGATACAATGATAATAATAGCAAAGCTTGGAGGAATATGATGGTTCAGGCAGTTTTACTTGATATGGACGGTACCATTTTTGATACCGAGATGATCTACCGCCGCGCTTGGGTTCGGGCGGCCAAGGAGATTGGCTTTGACGTGGATATGGAGCTCTTTTTTGAGCGCATCTGCGGCTTGATTATGACAGATATGCGCGCCTTGGTCCTTCGCGTTTACGGCGAGGATACGCCATTTGACGAACTGCGCGATCTCAGACGCTTCTATATCGAAGAAGAACTTGCAAAAGGCATTTTGCCTTTCAAATCGGGCGCGCCCAAGGTCTTGTATGACTTAAAAGAGAAGGGCATTCCGATCGCGCTCGTTACCTCCTCCGGCCGAAAGCTAGTCGACCGTTATTTGCAAATGTCGGGTCTTGAGGGCGTATTTGACGTCATTATGACCGGCGAGACGGTTGAGCGCGGCAAGCCTGACCCCGAGATCTTTCTCATCGCCGCCCAAAAGCTGGGCATTGCCCCCGAGAGATGCATGGTGGTTGAGGATTCTCCCAATGGCGTCAGAGCCGGACACGCCGCAGGCATGCTCACCGTTATGGTGCCCGACCTGCACCCCTGCACCGAGGAGCTGGCATCTCTTTTGTGGCACTGCTGTGACACATTGGCAGATCTTGTCCCCTTGATTGAAGAAGAAAACAACAACCGAAATATTTTTGAGTAAGGAGAACAAAACAATGATTGCAAAAGCATTGGTAGAAGAGGTACTCGCCTATGCAATGAGCGGCGGAGCCGATTTTGTAGAGCTCTACGGCGAAATTACCAAAAACAACAGCATCAACATGGTTGACGGCAAAATCGACCGTGTAACCGACAATTTGATATCCGGCGTGGGCATTCGCGCATTTTTAGGAACAAAAACCGTATTCGCATCCACGTCCGACACCTCCCGTGCAGGACTTCTCAAATGTGCGCGCTCTGTTGCGGCCGCTACGGGTGAGCTTCGCGCCGTTGAAAAGATCATTCTTTCCGAGCGTATGTTCCCCAACATTCACCCTGCAAAGATCATTCCTACGAGTGTAGATGCGCGCATTCGCGCAGACCTTTTGCGCGCAGGCTGCTTTGCCGCAAAGGAATACAACGAGGCAATCTCCCAAGTTAGCGGCACACTCCTTGGCGTTGACCACACCATTTTGGTTGCCAACACCGAGGGACTTTACACCACCGACCGTCACATTCGCACACGTATGGCAGTTTCTGCAGTTGCAAGTGCGGCAGGCGTTAACCAATCGGGTAGTGCAAGTCCCGGTGCAGGAATGGGTCTTGAATTCTTCGATATCGTTGACCCTGCTTCCATCGGTCGCGAGGCATCTCGCCAAGCTATGGTCAACCTGGGGGCAGATTACTGTCCTGCAGGCACTATGACCGTTGCTATCGAAAACGGCTTTGGCGGTGTTATCTTCCACGAGGCTTGCGGTCACTCTCTTGAGGCGACCTCTGTTGCTATTGGCGCATCGCAAATGGCAGGCAAGCTCGGTCAGCAAATCGCTAACCCCAAGGTAACCGCTATTGATGACGGCACCATTCCCGGTGCGTGGGGTTCTGTTAACATCGATGACGAGGGCAATCCCACACAAAAGAACGTGCTTATCGAAAACGGCATTCTCAAGAGCTACATGGTCGACCGTCTCGGCGCACGCCGTATGGGCTGTGCTATGACCGGCAACTCTCGCCGTCAAGGCTACGAATACGAGCCTACCTCCCGTATGACCAACACCTACATTGACAACGGCACCGACAAAAACGAGGATATCATCGCATCTATCGAGAACGGTCTGTACTGCAAAAAGATGGGCGGCGGTTCTGTTAACCCCCTCACGGGCGCATTCAACTTCTCGGTAGCCGAGGGTTATCTTGTAAAGAACGGCAAAATCTGCGAGGCCGTTCGCGGAGCATCTCTTGTCGGCACAGGTTCCGAAATTCTCCAAAACATCGATATGGTAGGTCAAAACCTCGACCGCGCACAAGGTATGTGCGGCTCCTCCAGCGGTAGCATTCCCACCGATGTAGGTCAACCTCTCATTCGTGTTTCTTCCATTACAGTAGGAGGTCGTTAAAATGGTATTCGAACAAATGAAAAACGCGCTCATTGCCGCCGCAACTGCTGCCGGCATCGAGCAATATGAAATTTACTATCAAGTAGGCGAGAGCATCAGCGCCGAAACACTTAAAGATGAAATCAGCGCGTTTGCATCGAGCGTGAGCGGTGGCATCTGCTTCCGTTGCATCGCAAACGGAAAAATGGGCTATGCCTCCAGCGAACTTTTGACCGAGGACGCTATGGCAGAGCTTGTTCAAAAGGCAATCTCCAATGCCGCATGCATTGATAGCGAGGACGAGGTTTTCATTTTTGAAGGCTCTCCCGAATATGCAAAGGTTGATTGCGGTGACGTTAAGCTTGTTGATGCCGTTACCATTCGCGATACGGCACTCCGCCTGCAAAAGGAAACTTACGCGCAAAGCGAAAAGGTAGGCGACGGAACACAGTCGGTTGCTATGTCCAGTGTGGGTGAGGTTCGCCTTTACAACTCCCACGGACTTTCTCTCTCCAACCGCACCGGCATGAGCGGTGCCTATGCCGCAGCCGTTGTACGCGACGGTGACGAGGCACAGGAGGCCTTCGACTTTGCCGTTGGCCAAACCTTTGAGGAGGTAAAAGAGACCTCCCAAAAGGCCGTTCGCGAGGCGCTTGGCAAAATGGGTGCATCGGTTGCACCCTCGGGCAAGCACAACGTTGTGTTTGACGGCAAGCAATTCCGCCAATTCTTGGCAGTTTTCTCCTCCGCATTCTCTGCAAAGAATGCACAACTCGGTCTGTCGCTTTTGGCAGGCAAAGAGGGCGAGCAAATTGCCGCACCTTTTGTAAACATTGTAGACGACCCGATGAGAGAGGGCTCTCCCATCAAAACTCCCTTCGACGGTGAAGGTGTTGCAACTGCGCGCCGCGCGATCGTTGAGGACGGTGTTCTCAAGACCATGCTCTATGACCTGACCACCGCAAAAAAGGCGGGTGTTGCCTCTACGGGCAACGGTCAAAAGGGAAGCTATGCAGCTCCCGTTTCCATCGCTCCCTACAACTTTGCCATTATGGCAGGAGAGGTTGACCGTGACACGCTCTTCTCTATGGCAGGCGAGGGAATTTATATCACCGAGTGCAAGGGCTTCCACGCAGGTGCCAATGCCGTAACCGGTGATTTCTCCATTGAGAGTGCAGGCTTTATGATCCGCGACGGAAAAATTGCGGAGCCTGTTAAATCCTTTACCGTTGCGGGCAATTTCTTTGAACTCCTCAAAGAGATCGACACTCTCGGCAACGAAATTCGCTGGGGTATTCCCGGCAAAACCGTTTTCGGCTCTCCCGACGTTCTCGTACGCGGCATGAGCGTTGCGGGCAAATAATCGTCAAAAATCAGTATTTGTGGAAAGGAAGTGAAAGACAATGAATATCAAAACACAAGAACAAGATGATTTTATGCTCAAACGTGCCAAAATAAACGGCGTTGCATTCTCTCTTTTTGCGCTGTTTTTGAGTCTTTCTTTCCTTGCCGCGGTTCCCATTGCTGTGCGCGTGACCGGCATTGATTACGACACGCTTTGGCAAAATCTCTATCGCATTTGTACAAGCCCCTCCAAGCTTGTCACCGACTATTTTGGGGTAGGCTGTCTTGCAAGCACGCTCCTCAATGCAGGTCTTTGCGGCCTTGCCTGCAACCTGCTCATGCTCATCAGCGGAACGCGCGCATCCTCCACAACCTTTGCCGCATATATTCTTGTCATTGCGCATTGCTTTTACGGTCTTAACCTCATCAATATGTGGCCGCCCTTTATAGGTGTAATCATTTATTGCTTTGTTACGCGCAATCCCTTGCGCAAAAATTTGCACGTTGCCATGTTTGCAACGGCGCTCGCTCCCTTTATCAGCGATTTTCTCTTCTGCTATCCGCTTGGAATTTATGTGGAAATGGCAGGGGTCAACGTTAATATTGTCGGCATGGTCATGTCTGTTATTTTCGGCTTCGGTTCGGGATTTTTGGTGCCTGCACTCCTGCCGGGAACAACCGCTATGCACCGTGGCTACAATATGTACAAGGCCGGTCTGGCGCTTGGTATGTTCGGTATTTTCGTTTACTGCTTCCTTTACAAAACACTCGGCATTGCACCTGCCGAATCATCGGTAGGGGAGAGCACCCAATACTACGAGAGCGTAGGCCACGTTTATTGGGCGTTTATGAATGTCTTTTTCATCATTCTGTTTGCGCTTTGCGAGCTGTTTGGCTTTTTGCTCAACGGTTGCACCTTCCGCAATTACCGCTCCTTGCTCAAATGTACGGGATACGGCCTTGACTTTGCCGATAAATTCGGCATGCCTGTGTGCTTTATCAACTTTGGCGTTTACGGCTTTTGCATTTTGGCCTACTTAAATCTTGTATTTTTGTTGCCCATCATCTTTCCCTTCTTACCGCAAGGGGCAGGCTTTACCGGCCCCACGGTTGGTGTTGCCTTTGCCGCTCTCACCTTTTCGGCCGACGGTCAGCACCCCAAAAACGTAGGCCCCATTGCATTGGGATACGTTATTTTGTTTGTTCTCACCTGCGGCATTTGTGCCGTATGCGGATTGGATATTCCGTGGACGCTCTCCACA
>JAGBSQ010000122.1 GCA_017631775.1 Clostridia bacterium
GCAAGCAGATTGGCAAGAGGTTTGGCATTCGCCGCAACCGCCGTTCTTTGCGCTTTCGCAAAGGTTACGAGTTTCGATGGTTTGGATATGTTTCATAATAGAAAACCTCCGAATAGAAAATTTACACCATATATCATATCACACTTTTTTGCAAAAGTCAATAAGAATTATAATATTTTGCGCATTTTTTGCAACTTTTTTCGATGTTTCTCTTGGCAGAATAAGAAAAATGTGGTATACTAAAAGCACACAACGCGTATGCGCGCGAGTTTTGATTTGGAGGAGAGATAGATGAAAAGAATCGTTTCTGTGCTTCTCATACTCGTTTTACTTATTTGCAACGTGAGTATGCTTGCCTCATGTGACATTGTGCAAGAAAACATAAAGGGCGAACAAGGCCCTCAAGGCGATAAGGGTGATCAAGGCGAACAAGGCCCTCAAGGCGATAAGGGTGACCAAGGCGAACAAGGCCCTCAAGGCGATAAGGGTGACCAAGGCGAACAAGGCCCTCAAGGCGAACAAGGTGAGCAAGGGCCCCAAGGTCCTCAAGGCGAGGAGGGGCGCGGAATTCTCAAAACAGAGATTATTGACGGCTGTTTGTGGATCACATATACAGATGATCCGGAAAACCCTGTAAATCTTGGCATTATTCAAAAAGAAGATACCGAAACACAACACGTTTTTGAACAATGGTGGGTTATTAAGAGCGCAACCTGCACCGAAAAGGGAATTGAGCAAAGATTCTGCAAGGATTGCGGCTACACCGAAAGCCGTTATACAAATGCACTTGGACACACAGACGTTGTTACCGATAAGCCGGTTGTTCCTACGTGTGATCAAACGGGATTGAGTGTCGGAAAGTGTTGCTCGGTTTGTGGCGAGGTTACGGTTGCCCAAACAGTTCTCCCCGCCAAGGGCTACGAATGGATGATACAAGACGGCGAGTTCAAAATGCTGATGATTGGCAATAGTTACACCGAGGATGCTTCTAACTGTGGACAAGGTGTGAAAGATAGTCAACTACTCAATATTTTGCAAGCAATGCTTGGTGAGGATGTAAAAATAACCCTGGCTACCATTACAAATGGCGGAAAAGGATTAAACTGGCATGCCACAAAAGCAGAAGAAAATGCAGTAGCATATTCTCTGCGCGTTATTACAACCGACGCCCCTGCTTGGAAAACCGTAAAGAGCGTTACCAGCGCCGAAGCTTTGGCGTGGGCAGATTGGGACGTTGTGTCTCTGCAACCCTATAACATCAATGCCTCCACGGGCATTGAATCGGTTCCGTATCCTGCTGAGACCGATGCAAAATTTAACGATGCTTCTGTTTCCAGCGCATATCTTTTAGATCATGTTAACCGTTACGCTCCGCAAGCCGAAGTGTACTTCTACATGCACTGGTCTCAAACAAGCTCTATTAAACTCAATGCAAATTTAAGCCAGTACAACAGCATGGCACCCTTTTATCCCTCGGTTTTGGAATATCGAGGAACCGAGAGCGGCAAGAGATTTACAACCTTGGTGCCGGTGGGCTTGTCCATTCAAAATGCACGAACCACGTATCTCTCGCTGTTGGCTTATAATACCACCGCGTATGCGGATAAAAACCTGAATTATACAACCGATGCGCAAATCGGTTTGCAAAGAGACGGCGGACACGTTTCCTTTAACATTGGCAGATACATTGCCGCTCTTACTTTTGCCGAAATGGTTGTTCCGCAATCGCTCAGAGTCGAAAACTATCAACTGCCCGATATCAGAAAAACAGAGTCTGTGGGCGTTTTGCCAAAGGAATACACAATCCTTGCGCAAAAATCGGTTTTGGCGGCGGTTTCGAGCTGGCGCGCAGGCAATCTTGCGGTAACCGTTATTGAGGGATACACCAAGGATCCCACTACCGCTTTTGCCGAGCAGTTTGCAAACGGTCTTGTTGTTGAGGAGGGTAGCGATCTTGCCCTTCAAATCAAAGCGCTCCTCCAAAGCAAATCCGTTGAGGATTTGGTAATCGAAAAGGTCGAAATTCCCGAAACGGCAGGGGAGGAGACTTTTGCAATCAGTGTTACCGTTCGGTTCGGTTACACCACAAAAACCTTTAGTGTGAACGTGACTGTTGGCAATGCCACAAACTAAAAACACATCAAAGCAGTAAATTTTTTACCTGCCGCCCCGCGGCAAAGAAAGGATATATCATGAAAAAGTCGATTTTAAGAAATTATGCAAAGCTGATTGCCAAAATGGGTGGCAACGTGCAAAAGGGCCAGGACGTTATGATCATTGCATCCCTCGATCAACCCGATTTTGTTCGCATGGTTGTTGAGGAGTGCTATGCACTCGGTGCTCGCAAGGTAAACGTTGAGTGGAGCTATCAGCCCATTACCAAGGTTACCCAAAAGAAGGCATCCCTCAAGACACTTTCCACTCTTGCCGATTGGGAAGTTGCAAAAATCAAGCACCGTGTAGATACTTTGCCTGTTATGATCTACCTTGAAAGTGACGATCCCGACGGCCTTGCAGGTGTTAACCAAGAAAAA
>JAGBSQ010000123.1 GCA_017631775.1 Clostridia bacterium
GGGCGGAATGCGCTCAAGCACCGTTTTTTCGGTTGCGCGAACGCGAGAGGTCGATCCCTCGTTGTAATCGTAGGCGTCAAGGTCGACAGCACCGACAATGCCGCATCTCACAAGTCCGTCGCGTTGGGTGCGTTCGACGTAAATAAGAGCAGTGGGATATTCCTCAAAAATACCGTCGTTGACGTATTTTTGCATAGCGTTGTTGATGTTTGCAGTCATCTCGCCGGCATCGGTTTTGCCGAGGTAAACCTCGGGGTAGATGAGGTTGAGCGTGGTGGGATTTTCCCCTGCCGCCTCTTTGACCGATTGCCAATACTCTTCATTAGAGGTGAATTGGTCGCAAGCAATGACAGACCAAGCCTCAAAATTCTCTTTGGGTAACAGTATATTTGCGGGTGAAAAAATTGCTTTTTTCATCGTATTCTCCTTTATTATCAGAATTTTTTCAAATTCAAAAGGTCATAAACTTTATAAATGTCACCGGCGCCCATTACAATCACGAGGTCGCCCTCTTTTGCATCGCGCTCCAGCGCCTCGGCTACGCCCGCAAAGCTGCCGCAATACTCGGCCTTGTCGCCTATTCTTTGTGCCAAGCCTTGGGAGCTGACACCAAAAACGTTTTGCTCACGCGCGGCATAAATATCGGCGAAATAAGTGCGGTCGGCCGAGCCGAATGCATTTACAAACTCCTCAAAAAGCGTTGCGGTGCGGCTATAGGTGTGCGGCTGATAAGCGCAAAGAATTCTCTTATATCCCATTTCGCGAGCTCCCGTAAGGGTCGCCTGAATTTCGACGGGGTGGTGACCGTAATCGTCATAAACTGCGGCGCCGTTGAGAGTTCCCTTGCATTCCATGCGGCGATTTGCGCCCACAAAGGCCTCAAGCGACTTTGCAATCAAGTCGGGAGCAATGCCGCAAACACTTGCCGCCGCCGCGGCCGCCAACGCGTTGTAGACGTTGTGTCGACCGAACACGTGCAAACGAATGTTGCAAATCCGGGCTCCCCTGCCCCACAACTCAAACTCGGTAACACCAGAGGCATGGCGAATGTTGCGAGCCATATAGTCGGCGTTTTTTTCAATACCGAAGGTGACGTGACGTCCCTCGAATTCTTCAAGCGCCAAAACGCTTTCGGCATCGTCGGCGTTGTAAAGAGCCGTGCCGCCCTTGCCGGTACGGCGCGCATACGCGAGGAAGGACGCGCGAATTTGCGCAAGGCTTTTAAAGTAATCGGGGTGATCCATTCCCATATTCAAAATAACCGCCAGCGTAGGGTTAAAATCGAGGAAGGAGTCCATATATTCGCAAGCTTCAAAAACAAAATGCTCCTGCTCCTTGCCAATACAGCAGGTGGAGTTTTTCAAAAGCGGAAGCTCTGCTCCGCAAAGAACGGTAGCATCGGTGGCAGAAAGAAAGATTTGGGCGCACATAGCCGTGCAGCTGCTTTTGCCGTGCATGCCTGCAACACCAATGCGGTGTTGGTAAGAGACCATCAAATAACCGAGGTAGTCGGCGCGCGAAAGAAGCGGCTTGCCTGCCGCCTTGGCGGCAAGATACTCGGGGTTATCTGCCCCAATGGCAACCGTGTAGACCACGGCATCGTATTGTTCAACGTTTTTGGCATCGTGCGAGGGGAAAACCGGAATGCCCATTTTTTTGAGCTGTGCGGTCTGCGCGTTTTCGGAGCGATCCGAGCCGCCTACGCGGTAGCCGAGAGAGAGCGAGATTTGCGCCAATGCCGACATGCTGATGCCGCCAATGCCCACAAAAAAAATACTGCGGCAATCTCCAAGCATCTCTTTGATGCGAATATGACCGTAATGTGTGTTTTCCAGTGCCATTTCTCTCTCCTTTCCGGCTCGATTTGCCTTTTTCTATCTCAAAAATCTTGTTTTTGTGTGACGGTTGTGTGAAGATGTTCGCGTTTTCTTCACAAAAAGATGCTGTTATCATTGAATAACAATCACAAAAACGTTGTATAATAATGACATCAGTAAATTGACTAACGGAGGATTTTACCCATGCAAATTACCGATATTAAAGTTAGAAAGCTGTTTGACGAAGGCCCGATGAAGGCGATCGTTTCGGTTACGTTCGACGGTCAGCTTGCCGTTCACGACGTAAAAGTGATTTATGCGCGCGACAAGTACTTTATTGTAATGCCCAGCCGCAAGAACCCCGACGAGACCTATCGCGACATCGTGCACCCCATTAATGCACAGTTCCGCGGCATGTTGGAGACCAGCGTAATCAGCGCATATGAAGCAGCTCTCGAAAACGCTGCTGAATTTGCAGAAGACACCGAAGAGGTTGGCGAACCCGTATAAGACCGATACGAATGAAAAAGACTGCCATGGCGGTCTTTTTTATTTTTTACAGCTTACCGTGGCTCAAAAGAACGCTTTCCCCTTTGAGGGTGAGAGTGCCAAAGCTACCTTCATAACCGATGCTGCCGGGGTTGAACAAATACATTGGGCGCGTAAGCGTTGTTCCCTTCACCTGCTCGCCTGCGGCTATCGCCTTGACGGTTGGGGTGTGTGTATGCCCAAACAGGACAATATCGGCACCCACCTCTGCCGCGTGCGCGATGAGTGCTCCCATGCCACCCTTAACGCCCCATTCGTGGCCGTGGCAAAGAAGAATGGTATGCCCTTCAAAATAGAGTAGGCGCTCGGTTTTGTCGGCATAATCGGAGGACGACCAATCGCAGTTGCCGCGCACCGCCCAAATGGGAATATCGCAAAGGAAAAGGCGGTCAAGGTCGCGCGCGCCGTCACCGAGAAAGAGAACGGCATCGGGCATTTTGATCTGCCGGTTGATGGCTGCCGACATGTTTTGGGCACTACCGTGCGAATCCGAAAAAATCAAAAACTCCATGGCGGCCTCCCTTTTAAGCTTCCCGATATATGCATCTATTATATTATAGCACGCCACACCGCGTTTGTCTACACAAATGGGCGAAAAAAAGAAAAAAGGAACACAAAACGGTTTTGTGTTCCTTTTTGCATATAAAAATACGGTTTGCCGCAAAAAATGGGACAAACCGTATAGAAAACCCCGCCGAGCCGTGTGGTCGGGCAGTCGGAACCCTGTAGTTCAGGGCGGTGTCCGCGGGACGGCTTTACTGCTCCCAACGTCCGACGTGCGGTCGAGACAAGTCAATCGATACGCGCACACGGGAGGTCTGCAAACCACCATCTGCCTTGGACTCCTTTAATCAGTTGTAGGTTCACAAATCACCGAACCATCACGCACTAAGCAGGTTATGTTTTTTTAGTTGCCGTCGTAGTCGATCTCTTCGGAGAACATATCGTCAAATACGTCAGCTACGTTGTCGAACTCGTCGTCATCGTCAACGCTGACAAGGGTATCTTCGCCGTCCTCGTCCTTTTCGAGACGAAGAACTACGTACTCGCAAAAGCCGCCGTCATTTTGTGCATTTTCTGCAGCCTCTGCAGGGATCATTGCAAAGTAAACCTTCTCGCCCAAAGTGATTTCACCGATTTTTTCAAATTCGATTTCAGAGCCGTCTTCATCGACCAGCGTAAAAAATTCGCGTTCGTTTTCGTTCATTTTATTTTCCTCTTTTTATAGTTATAGTATGTGACATTATTGTACACGAAATTCGCGCACTTGTCAAGTGGCTTTTTTATTTTTGCGATGCAAAATCCAAAATCTCGGAAAGAACGGTATTGCTGACAAGCATGCCCTCTTGCGAGAAGAAGTATTTTTCGCCCTCTTTGCGAACCAAGCCCTCGGTCACAAAGGGTGCGAGCTTTTTGCCCCAGTTCTCTTCAAAGGAAACGCCAAAGCGTTCCTCAAAAGCGGATGTGTTGATGCCCTCGCTCAAGCGGAAGCGGAGCATGATGTACTCGTTGATGCGCTCCTCGGCATCAAGAACGCTCTTCTCCTCGGTAATATCGCGGCCTGCAATGTAAGCCTCAATATCGCGCGAGTTGCCAAAGCGTGCGCCGCCAAAATCCGAATATGCCGCTACACCAAAGCCGAGATATTCATCACAGTTCCAATATTTGAGATTGTGGCGCGACTCGTACCCGGGGCGTGCAAAATTGCTGATTTCGTATTGCGCGTAGCCGTTCTCTGCCAAAAATGCGATGCCCTCAAGGTACATTCTACGTGCGGCTTCTTCGTCGGGGAGAGAAAGGGTTGCGCGCTTGCGCGCAAAGGGGGTTCCCGCCTCGATGATGAGGTCATAAGAAGAAATATGCTCGGGAGAGAGCGCCAACACCTTTTGGAGCGTTTCGCGGCGGCTCTCGGGTGTTTGGTGCGGAATGCCGGACATAACGTCAACGCTGATGTTATCAAATCCTGCGGCACGCGCATCTGCAAAGCAAGCAGCAAAGGTATCAAAGGTGTGCAATCTGCCAAGTGCCTTGAGTTCCTTTTCGTGAGCGCTCTGCAAGCCGATGCTTAGGCGATTGATGCCTGCCGCGCGCATACGCGCAAACAACTCGCGCTCACCCGTAACGGGGTTGCATTCTGCCGTAATTTCGGCATTGGGAGCGACGTTGTAATACTTATAGATCTCCCCCATCAACTCCTTTAGGAGATATGCGGGAAAGGTTGTGGGAGTTCCGCCACCGAGAAAAACGGTATCTACCAAATACTCGCGGCAAGCGGGGGCGTGAGCTCTCAAATCTCGAAAGAGAGCCTCGGCATATGCGGTCATTTTTTCTTCGTCCTGCCGCGGAAAGGAGCAAAAATCACAGTAGAGACATTTGCTGCGACAAAACGGAATGTGAATGTAAAGTCCTAACGTTTTCATCTTTTCACCTCCGCTCCGCGTGGCAGATCAAATACAAAATTTGATATTTTTGAGAGAGTGTCGCGAGCAATCGCTTTGCGGCCTTGAGTCGGCGCTCGTCCAAATTGACAAAGGGATCGTCCAAAATGATGGGCGGCAGCTCTCCCTCGGCATAAAGTGCCTCGGCAAGGGAAAGACGCACACAAAGCTCAACCGCATCGCGCCAGCCTTGGCTCAAGGACTCGGGATGTTGTGTTTTTCCGCTTTGGCGAAGCTTGACCTTAAAGGAAGTATCCATCACCGATTCGGGTGCGTTTTGGTCCATTAAGGTTTGCAGCAAAGAGGAAAAGCTTGTTTGCATATCGGCAAGATAGCGTGTAGAAAGCCCCGACTTTGCTTCCTCCAAGAACTGTGCCGTGTTGGAAATGGTTGCATTGTTGGCGCGAGCGACAAGGAGCTCTTCCTCAAGTGCGCGCACAACGGCTTCGATTTCGGGCAGACGCTCAGCCTCGGTTGCAAGGCGACCGATGTGGCTCTTGATGTCGGCTCCGCGGTTTTGTGCCTCGGTCAAATCCCTTTGCAGGGTGCGCTCTTGCAGAGTGAGTGCATCAACGTCGGGAAGCGGCGCGTTTTCCTTTTCGATTGCCGCAAGTCCCTTTTCGGCAACAAAGCGAGAGAGCTCCTCGCGCAACTCGGGAATGCGACGGGAAAGCTTGCGATACTCGCTCTCCCACTCCTGCACGCGATCAAGACACTCGGAAGGCTTCATGGTTCCCTCGGGATCGAAATGGCGAAGGAAGGGTGTGAATTCGGCCTGCAGGCGCTTTTGCTCGGCAAGTGCCGCCTCGCGTCGGCGGTTTTGTTGCTCGGCAAGAGATGCCGCGTGACCAATGCGAGCGACGTCGCGGCGCAGGGCCTCAATATCGTCGCGGTAATCGTTTTTGGGGGGCAGAACAATATTCCATGTGCGGAATTTTTCCTGTAATTGGCGCAACAGTTGTTGTTTTTGCGCGCGCAGAGTTTGAAGGGCCTTAAGTCGCTTTTGCTCGGCCGCCTGACCCTCGCGCCATTGGCGAGAAAGCAAGGAAAGCTCGGTAAGTGCATCGCGCAGATTGCCCTCTGTCAAAAGGCCGTAACGTGCAAGCATTTCGCGCGCGGCGGAAGTTGTACCGCTCTCGGCTATGTCCTCATTTTGTTTTTCCTTCTTTAAGAAGAAAACAAGAGAAAGAACGCCAAAAACAGCGGCAACGGCAAACAATACGGGCGTGAGCAAGAGTGCAACGGCAAGCGATGCGATTGCCAAAAGCAAACAAGCAATGGCAGGGGCGCGTTTGCCGCTTCCCTTTTGTGCCTTCTTTTGCAGGCGTTGTGCTTCTTCATTTTCAAGCGCCTCTAAAACGGCCTTGATTTCTGCTTCGGTGGGCGGTGCTACTCTTGCAAAATGGCGATTGGTGCCACCCTCGGAGATAGCCTGCAGGCCTGCCTCGCGGTGGGCAATGTTTTGCAGTTCAAGATTTGCGGAAAGCATAGAGGAAAGCTCCTCGCGGCCGGGGAGTGTTCCCTCAAAATCGGGGCTGAGAATTTCGTATTTTTCGGTTTGTGTGGGGGTAGATGCAATTTCGTTGACACGCGCACGCGCAGTATAGATGTCGTTCAACAGTGCGCGTTTTTCGTCAATTTCAAGAGAGGTGGGGTGCTTGCCCTTCATACGGGCATCGATTTCGCGCGCCGAGGCTTCAAGATTGGAAAGTTCCCTTTGCATGCGCTCTTTTTGCGACACAAGAGCAGCTCTCTCGCGCACAACGCCTGCTTGGCGAAGCTTTGCGCGTACCTCTTCAACAGAGGCGCTCAACTCCTTGATGCGCTCATTGATAAGAGCCAACTCGCTCTCTTTTTGGCGCAACATATCCTCGGTTCGGGAAAGCTGCTCGATTTGCGCGCCCAAGGATGCGATCTCGCGTTCGATGTCAGCAATGCGGCCTCGCTCACCTGTCATCTTATAATATTTTCTGCGCTTGTCGAGCGCCGCCATAACATCGTCAAAGCTACCGATATCGTCGACGTCATCAAGCAGGTCACCGAGCTTTGCGGTGATGGTGTTGTTATCTCCCTTTGCAATGACTGCATGCTGGGAGAGATAAACCGTACGCGCAAAACCGTCGGCATCAATGCCAAAAAGCTCCTCGCCTATGCGAGAAGAATAGCGGCTTGATACGCAGTTGGTGGCAAGGTCATAAAGCGCAAAACTGTCACCGCTCTCCTTTGCGCCAAAAAAGCGCTCGATGCGATATTTGCCCGTGGCGGTGGAAAACTCAATGCTTCCGCCATAGGCGCCACCCTGCCAAGGTGTGTATTTTTTGCGTTCATTTTCGTCAAGCGATTGCTTGCTGCTTGCAGGCATGCCGTAAAACATTGCCTTGATAAATGCCGCAAGCGTGCTCTTTCCCCAGCCGTTTTCTTCTAAAAGAACGTTGAGCCCCTCATCAAAAGAATAAGAGAAGTTTTGCAGCTTGCCAAAGTTTTCAACTTGTAATCTAATCAGTTTCATAGGCCGAGCTCCTCTCCCGACAAAGCGCGAAAACCGCAGGCAATGACGCGTTCTTTTTCAGTTTGGGAAAGATTGGAGGCCATTACGCGGCGCACGAACTCGCCTTTGAGCGAAATATCGTGGGCGTAATCCTCGGCGTTGATGGAAAGGCGCGTTTCGTCCTTGACCTTTGCAAAATAAAACTTTTCGCAAAGCACGCCGCGCAGATGTGTCAAATCAAGCATGGTTTCGGCAGGACAGGTGCCTGTGAGCACCACCTTTACCATATCCTTTTGGGGAATGTCCTTGACAGATGCAAGCATTCTTTCTTCCAACTCAAGACCTGAGGCAAAGCCGGTAATATCACACTCAACGGTGTGGAGCGTGCGCGTTGCAAAGGGGATAAACCGATGCGAAACGCGACCGCCATCGATATCGAGGAGAACGTAACCCTTGGTGCCGCATTCATCGAATCCGCGACCCTCAAGGCAGCCGCTGTAAGCGGCAACACCGCGTGTATCAAGGCGCATGACACGGTGCTCGTGAATGTGACCGAGTGCCGCGTAATCGATATTCTTGTTTTTGAATTTGCCAAGGTGAATGATATCCTCCCCTGCTACGCCTGCGCTTTTGCGCTCTTGGCCGTGCAAAAGAAGGAGATTGACGTCCTCGGGGTTTAGGGAAAGCGTGTCGGCATCTGCCACAGCGGCTCCCGTAATGGTGACGTTGCCGCGGCGATAGGTCGACCACAGCTTGCCAAACGTGTAAAGATTGGCAGGCAGCTGCGCGGCATTTGCAAGCGCACTGCCTTGATCGTGGTTGCCCGAAAGATAATAAAAATCGATCATCGGGTGAGATGCAATTAGGTCAAGCACGTAGTTTTCGGTACTCTTTGTCACGCGCGCGCCATCGAACAGGTCGCCCGCAATCAAAATCGCCTCGACACCCTCTTCGGCAGCCGTGCGCACAAGACGCGCAAAGGTGGAGCGAATCTCCAATTTGCGTTCTCTTGCTTTGTCAGCGGTTAAGTTTGTTTCCATCGGTGAATCGAGATGGATATCGGCACAGTGAATGAGTTTCATAAATTCGCTCCTTTCTTATAGACTTTTAGGAAGATTGCGGGAAAACCTTTTTTGAAAAAAAAGAGTTTTCCCGCACCCTTTCCAAAAAATTCTCTAACAAATGATTTCAACAAATGGGAATGTTTACAAACAGTTCCGCTGATAGCTTAGATTTTTTCTCCATTTAAAACAGCTTCCAGAAGTTCATCCCCTTGGTAGGTGAGCTTGAGGGAGAAGAACGGCACGTCCTCTTGCAAAAGCGCGAGAAAGATGCGGTCGCCCTGCCACAAGGTCAGGTCAAACAGCTTTTGCTTTTTGATCCACGCGAGCTCGCCCTCGTCGCACTCACGCGCCTCTCCCGTCCAATCGGTAACCGTGAAGAGGTGCATATATTCGGTCTCGTAAATATCAGAGACAAAGGTCACAATTCCGCGATAGCGATAATCGGTAACCGTAAGTCCCGTTTCTTCAAAAATCTCGCGGCGCATGCAATCCTCGGGGCTTTCGCCGGCCTCGAACTTGCCGCCAACGCCTATCCACTTATCGTGGTTTTCGTCGTTCTTCTTTTTGGTGCGGTGCAGCATCAAATATTCGTCACCGCGCTCGAGATAGCAAAGGGTCGTCTGTTTCATATCTGCTCTTCTCCTTGTCTTCTGACTTGTGCGCCCGATTTGTAAATGCGGAACATATCAAGATGTGCCTCGTTTTGCATGGGGAGCAAAAGAATGAACACCACCGCATTGACAACGGCAAAGATGAGCACAAGGATCCAGTCCGCCAAAAAGAAGTTGTAAAGGCGAATGTTCATGCCCTGCAGGCGGTAGAGCCAAAGCATAAGCTGCGGAAAGAGCGATGAGAAAAGCGGCAACAGAGGCATTAGCAAATAGGTAACGCGATTGGGACAAACCATGTGCAAAATGCGCTTGGTGCGGTTTGCTATGCGCGTGGTAGGATCAAAAGAAAACGCCACAATGCTGCAAACGGTGGTTGCCAAAACCAAAACCCCATAAAGAATAGGCAAGATCCAAAACAGAGCGCTGACAACCGGCAAAAGCTCCTCAAACCAAACAACCGCCTCGTTGCTCTCGATGGCGCCCGACTGCACTTGCAAATAAAAATCCCATGCATTCTCTTGCAGTTCAAACAGATTCATAGTGGAATACGCCTCACCGTCATACACAAACCAAAGGTGAGGAACCGCGGCATAAACCATGAGCAAAATGCCAAAAATAGCCGGCAAAAGATAACACAATTGAATCAGCGTGCGGTGGGTGGGGTTTACGTAACGCTTCATCTATTCTCCCCCGCGAGCTTACCTTCCATGAGGAATGCGGCTTCCATATCGGCGCAGCAGGTAGCATACGCCAAGGGGAACATTTCAAGCGCGCGACCTACGTTGCCGGGGTCCTCGGTGCCCGAAAATCCCATGTGATAACGAATGGCAAACGCCTCGTCACGCGTCAGGCGCATGTAAGCGGAAACGATGTAAGCAGACTTTTCTCCATGACCGTAAGGAAGTGTATCCTCAATGGTGTAGTAAGGAACGCTTTGCCATCTGCCGGTCTCATCCTTAACGTTGCGGTAGCTTGTCTTGTAGAAGTTCACCTTGCAAATATCGTGCAACAGTCCTGCAATGGCAATGCTCTCGTCGGGGTATTCGATGCCGTAGCGATCCTTCAGGCGCGATGCCATATCCGCAAGACAGTCGTAAACGTTGAGGCTGTGCTCAACAAGTCCGCCCTCATAGGCACCGTGATAGCGCGTGCTGGCAGGTGCGGTGAAAAAATCGCTGCCGTTGAGCAGAAAATCCAACAGCTTGTCGGCACCCTCACGGGTGATTTTTTCGTTATAAATTTCTAAAAAGCGTTCTTTTGCGGTCATAAAAAGATACCTCTCTTTATATTGAATTATAATTCTTTATTTTATTTTAACATGCCTGCGCGAAAATGTAAAGATGTTTTCTCTCTTTTTTCAAAACTTTTTGTTTGTACACATTACGGACACAATTTTGTGCTATGATTAAGGTGGAGTAATTTCGAAAGGAATTGAATATATGAGAAAAACAAAAATCGTTTGCACCCTCGGTCCCGCATGTCTGAAGGAGGACGTTTTGGAGGAAATGCTGAAAAACGGCATGAACGTTGCGCGCTTTAATTTTTCGCACGGAACGCACGAATACCACAAAAACGCCATTGCCCTCTTTCGCCGTGTAAGAGACCGCCTCGACGTGCCCGCCGCTATCCTTTTGGATACCAAGGGCCCCGAGATTCGTTTGCGCGACTTTGAAGACGGTAAAATCACCCTCAAAAAGGGTGCCACCTTTACCTTGACAACAGTGGATATTTTGGGAGACACCACCCGTGCCTCTATCACCTTCCAAGACCTGCCCCGTCAGCTCTCGGCAGGCGTTCGCCTTTTGCTTGACGACGGTAAGGTTGCCCTGACCGTGACCGACACAACAGAGACCGACATCATTTGCCGCGTTGACGTTGGCGGTCCGCTCTCCAACCACAAGAGCATCAATATTCCCAACTTCCACATCGATATGCCCTACCTGAGCGAGCAAGACAAAGCCGACCTCATTTTTGGTATTGAGCAGGACGTGGACTTTGTTGCCGCATCCTTTGTTCGTTGCAAAGAGGACGTTATCGGGCTTCGCAAGTTCCTCGATTATCACGGCGGACACGAGATCAAGATCATTTCCAAGATTGAAAACATTGAGGGCGTTAACAACTTTGATGCCATCTTGCGCCACTCCGACGGCATTATGATCGCCCGTGGCGACATGGGCGTTGAGGTTGCATTCGAGCGCCTCCCCGGCTTGCAAAAGAGATTTATTCGCAAGTGCTATCAATCGGGTAAAATGGTTATTACCGCTACACAAATGCTGGAGTCTATGATCCACTCCTCCACGCCTACGCGTGCCGAGATCACCGACGTTGCAAACGCTGTTTTTGACGGTACGTCGGCAGTTATGCTCTCCGGAGAGACCGCCGCAGGCGACCACCCCGCACTCGTTGTTGGCGTTATGGCACAAATTGCCGAGCAAGCCGAAGAGGATGCATTTGATATGGATATGTACCAAGGCATTCGCTACGATTCCGATACCTCTGACGTTACCAACGCCATTTGTGACGCCGCCGCTACCACCGCGCGCGACGTGCGTGCAAAGGTCATTATTGCCGTTACTACCTCGGGTCTGACCGCAAGACGTGTATCCAAATTCCGCCCCGAGCAAATGATTGTTGCGGCAACCCCCGAACTCAAGGCATACCATCAGCTCAGCCTTTCTTGGGGTGTTATTCCCGTTTTGGCTCTGCACCAAAACAACACCGATGCGCTCTTTACCCACGCCATCGACTGTGCAAAACAAAACGACCTTGTTGTTCCCGGTGACAAAGCCGTTATCACCGCAGGTGTTCCCCTTGGCATTGAGGGTACAACGAACTTGCTGAAGGTTCAAATCGTGCAGTAAAACAAAAAAGACGATTGATTGCTCAATCGTCTTTTTTTATACCCACGTAACCCGTGGCTTCAATAATGTATTGCCCTTCTTCCCCAAGCATCCACTCAACAAGGCGTGCGACATTGGGATTGGGGTTGTTTGTGTACGTCACCGCATAAACGGGCGTAATGATGGGATATGTGTTGTTTTGGATATTTTCGGCAGTGGGAGCAACGCCCTCAACAGCAATCATTTTGACCTCGGGATTTTTTATGATGCCCTCAATATAATAGCGGAAAGAATACCCAATAGAGCCCGCGCGACTTTGATAATCGACCACTCTCTCGATAACAGCGCCCATGCCGCTGATGGTTTCGGTCTCAGCTTCAACCAAAGGCGTGTCTCCCATAAAGCGGAGCATCATACTTTGGCTTCCGCTTCCCTCGTCTCGTTGAAACGGAATGATCTCTTCGTCACTGCCGCCAACCTCTTTCCAATTTGTGATCTTTCCGGAATAGATGCCGCGGATCTCTTCTGCAGTAAGTGAGTTAATGGGATTATCCTTGTGTACGAAGAAGACAAACGCCTCCCAGCCAAGTTGGGTATAAACAAATTCGGTACCGCACTCCTCGGCATAAGCCTTTTGCTCCTTGGAAGGACCTGCACCAATAAAGATATCGGTTTTGCGCTCGGCAAGCATTTCATAACCGCGGGTAGTGGTGTTATACTCAAAAACGCCGTCATAAAGCTCTACCGTGTTGGGGTAAACCGCATTGACAAATGCCGAATATACCGGGAATGCCGCAGATGCGCCGTCTATGCGCGGCAATTCGTCGTCCTCGGTAAACTTGAGCGTCTTGCTGTTTATTTTAACAATTTTAGAATCCTCACGGAACGGCAAATAGTCCTCTGTGTAAATATTGGGAGTGGTGTCAATGGTAATGCTTTCGCGGTACCACGCAATGCCTGTTTGCACACCGCAAGCAATCAAAACCGCCAAAAAAAGGCTGACGTAGGTAATGAGATAAGGCTTTCTCTTTTTGATCCAAATTGCGGGAATGATCAGCGGGAAAAAGCAGAACAAAGTTCCCCAAAGCACCTCGCCAAAGGCAAACAGCAAAAGAGCACCCACAAGCACCCACAGTGAACAAACACCAATGACTGCCGTAAGAAGAATTTTAATCACTTGCTTAAATTTGCTTGTTCCGGATTTCATATTCCTACTCCTTTCCTTTGTTAACCGTTAAATCTTATAACCAATTCCCCAGCCGACCTTGCCGCCGTTTTTCAAATGCTCCGCATACGCGCGGCGCAAAGAGGTGTTTGTGGGGAGCTTTTCGGGATCCGTCTCTGTGGTATCGAACAGGCGCCAAAGGTCTTGCCCCTCGTTGTATCCCCAATCCACAACGTCATATTCACAAAGAAAACGGTAAGTGTTTGAGGTGGGCGGAACAATGTTTTTGTTCTCGGGGAAAAGCAGCCACGAGCCGCATGCAAACACACAGTTCTCGCCAAGCTCGTCGGCAAAAAATGCTCGCGCGGCGGCATAGGAAGCGTCACAGCTTTCTTTATCCATCGGCCTTCCCGTGCGCGGAATGTGCACGTTGATAACGCGGCTGATACCTTTTTGGAGCTTGATGCCCTTCTTTTCGTAATCTCTTTGCGCTGTGGTAATTTCGAATTGCAATCTGCCAAGCGCAAAACGCTCAAGCCTGAAAAAGCCCGGGAACCAAGATGCCACAAACGAACCGCAAATTCCCTTTATGATCTTGCACTCTTCAAGCTTCCATTTCAAATCCCGAACACTATCTTGGAATATTTGCACGTCAATTCCCTTTTGGAGATACAACTCGCGCAAGTGTCGCGTAAGGCAGATGTAAACCAAAAGGTCAACGGTATACGTATGCAAACCCACAAGGGTTGCGATTTGGGCAGATCTTTGTTGAATTTCCTCTTTGTAATCCAAATGGATATTCTCTCTGTATGCCGCCAATGCCGCCTCCAAAAGTTAGAGTGCCTCGGCATTTGCTGCAATTGCATCATACGCCTCAATAAAACAGGTAGCATCTGCCGGTTCGTATTCGAATTCTTGAAAAAATTGAATGAGATATTCTTTCATATTTTTATCCCCTGCCGTTATCGTTTAACCCATCAACGCCCACGTGTTATCGTCGCTGTACTCGATCTCCTCGGAAAGAATGCTTGCCAAGGTCGCCGCCTCTTGCAGAGTCTTTGCTCCCTTGAAGCAGAGCAAAGAAGCAAAAAGCCGCTCTCAAAACAGGCAAAATGTCAAACGTGCGCAAAAATCCTCTTCGTCAATCGCCTCGGTGCAATGGCGGTAGATGAAATATGCCAAAAAGCGCTTGAGGCAGTCATCCTGCTCCGCAGGACGACGCGACGAGGAATATTGCAAAAACAGCTCCTTATGGTCGGCATTGAGATACTCCAACGAGCCAAGCGTTTTGAGCCATTCGGCGTCGTCGCCCACATCAATGGAATACGCGCTATAAATTTGCGCAAGTGCGGTGGCGTAATCGTTTTTTTGCAGGACGGTGTATATTTTCGTGCGCTCCGCGCGACCGTCAAAAAGAATGCCGTCGGCCTTGGCTTCCACCTCGCCAATCTCTTCCATTTCTGCAAAATCGGGAGAGGAAAGAATGAGGCGTGCCGCCTCGGGGCAGGACATGCCAACGCCAACCTCGGCAACGCTTGTAAAGTTGTAAAACCTTGGATGCTCGCGGCAAATGTGCGAAAGATATTCTTCGCCTACGCCAAGAATGATTTTGCAAAGTCCGCGCTCGTCAAGGTGGGGGCAACGGTCACCCTCGCAAAGCCGAAAGTGAGGGGTACCCTCAAAGGAAATGCTCTCCAAAACGGCAGGGCCGTAGCCATCCTTCAGCTGCTTGTATTTTTTAAGCGTTTGCTCGTCAATGTCAATTTCCCAACCTATGCAGCAGCTGTGCTCGCACGCGTCTGCTATGCACCGAAAGGTTTTGTAGTATGTGGGGGCAAAAAGTTTCATAAGCCTTCCTTTTTGGATACATAAAAATGGTAACCTTATTATAGCACGAAGATGCAAAAATTGCAAGAGCCTGCCTCAAAAAGACATTTGCCTGCAAAAAGAAAGAAAAAAGCCAAGCCTTGCGACTTGGATTTTTGGGCAGAAGGACTCTGAACCAAGCCTCAAAAGTCGCAAGCGACTTTTGAGGCGCAAATTTGCTTCGCAAATTCGCCACGGGCGCGCCTTGCGCGCACGAGGTTTCTCAAAACCTTCTGCCCCTGCCAAAACAAAAAGGTCGCCAATCGGCGAC
>JAGBSQ010000124.1 GCA_017631775.1 Clostridia bacterium
ATTTTTTTGATTTTTATTTTTTTGTTTCAAAAATCACAGGGGCGCGGCGGAGCTGTTCATCGGCGGCGATAGCCTTTGGCAGGCACTTGGAATAGAGCGCGGCGGATGCGCATTCCAATTCAAATTGACGTGCGGCCGCAGATGTATCGGGCAGGTTGGTTTGGCGTGTGAGAACGCACAGTTCACTCTTGCGACGAACAGACGAAAGGAATGCTCGGCCCTGCTCGTTTGCCGCAAGCAGACGAACGTAGGAAACAGGTGCGCGCAAATCCGCATCGGTTACGCGCAAGAGGGCGGCAAGAACACCGCGACGAATGCGCGCATCGGGATATTTTTTGGTAGCGCAGAGCGACCAGAATTCTTCAAGCGTTTGTGCCTTTTTGGCGGCATCGCAAATGCGACCTGCAAGACCGCCGCCCAAGCCTGCATAGCCTTCAAACTCCTTTTGAGGGGTTAAGGAAAGCATGCCAAGCACCAAGCGTTCGGCGTTTTTGAGGGTTGCGGGAGCCGTCATTGCTCTTCCCTCGCGGCGCGAGACCTCACCGCACACACCGGGGAGGTAAGGCATAATGGCCTCAATCTCGTTTTCTTCCCACGCGCGGCGCAAAGCTGTTGCCGAGGGATAAGCGCCCATAACCAGATTCTGTTCGTGGTATCCGCTACCCTCGCGCTTGATGGTGACCGGTCGAATAGAGGCACCCAGCTTGCGAATGGCGCGCAAATAGGAAATTGCAAGAATATCGTTGGGCGCACACACGGCGTTTGCATCGTTTGCCATTTTGGAAAGCAGCGAAAAATACACACTTGCGGTGCCTCCCTCGCCCTCTGCCGCCTCGGCATACGCGGCGCGGAACTCCTCCGACTCCGCAACCTCGGCATAGCGCAAAAGAGGTGCCAAATCGCCCGTCTCCGAGCCGAACCAAACCTCGTCTATGCCAAGACGCTCAAGAATTTCGATGCCGGCACGGCCGAAAAACTCTGCACTTGATGCCGCATACGGAAAGGGCAATTCGATGACCGCATCCGCTCCGCTCGAAACCAAAATTTCGGCTCTTGCATGGGGAGACAGAACCGCCGCCTCGCCGCGTTGCACAAAGTTGCCGCTCATAACGCAAACAACCGCATCGGCTCCGCTCTCGCGTGCGCATTTCATTAAATATTCGTGCCCCCCATGGTATGGGTTGCATTCGCAAATAATGCCTACAGTCTTCATAAAAATCCTTCTTTCTGTGGGGAAGAAACCTTTTGCAAAAAGGTTTACCGGGTAAATCGTTGATAGAGCAATGAGGAGCTTTTTGTGTTCCTGCATTTTTTTGCGTCTTACCAATTATAGCACAACTCTCTTTGTTTGTCAAACGAATTTCATATGTTTTTTGTGTGAAAAAGTTTTCCACACCCCCTTTTCTTTTATGTGCAAAACTGTGGAAAACTCTGTGGATTATGCGGAAAACCTCGATTTTAGCGCCTTTATTCACTCTTTTTCGCGCTTTTATGCATAAAAAGCTGTGGAAAACTTTTTGAGCGCGCTCTCTTTTCTTATAATATTTTATAAAAGTATTGATTTTTTTTGAAAAATCCGTTATAATGATACAAGAAAATAACTTGCGGACACAAAACCGCAGAAGGGAGGGCCTCTTGGCAAACGAAAAAGAATTGCAAGCGCTGCGCGAAATAAGCACGCCTGCCCTTGCCTATCTTGGCGACTGTGTGCTTGAACTTTGCGTTCGTGAGCATCTTGTGGCGTCGGGTCTTTCGACCTCGCGCAACCTCAACAAAGAAGCTCTCAACTACGTTCGCGCCGCAGCGCAAGCCGAGGCCATGAAAAAGCTCTTCCCCCTACTGACCGAAGAGGAAGAAGCATTCTTCCGCCGTGGCCGCAACATCGGTCACACAAACGTTCCCAAAAACGCCACGGTAAGCGATTACCGCACCGCCACGGGAATGGAGGTTTTGTTTGGATATTTGCACGTATCCCACCAAAAAGAACGCATTGACGAACTCTTCCGCGCCGCATATTTGGATGGAGCGGACACACAGAAAGGAAATGAATAATTATGAATAACCCGAAGATTAAAATTGTTGTAAAAGATTTTGGCACAATGACCGCCGAACTCTACCCCGATAAAGCACCCAAAACCGTTGAAAACTTCCTCGGCCTTGTTAAAAGCGGATTTTACTCCGGCTTGATCTTCCACCGCGTTATCAGCGGTTTTATGATTCAAGGCGGCGGATACAACGAAAGCTTTGGCGAGACCGATGCTGCCGCTATCAAGGGCGAATTTGCTGCAAACGGCTTCCCGCAAAACGACCTTAAGCACACCCGTGGTGTGCTTTCGATGGCAAGAACCAACAACCCCAACTCCGCATCCTCTCAATTCTTCATCATGCACCAAAACGCGCCCTACCTTGACCGTCAATACGCGGGCTTTGGTGCCGTTATCGAGGGCATTGAGGTTGTTGATAAGATCGCCGCAGTTCCCACCGGCCGCATGGGTTGGTTCGATGACGTTCCCCGCGTTCCCGTTGTTATCGAAAAGATGGAAGTTATTGAGGAATAATTCTTCTTCCCTAAAATTTTGGAAAGGCAGAACCGATTATGAACATCAAACTGTTAAATCTGTTAAATAAAAACGCGCGCACGTCGACGGCAGACCTCGCTACCATGCTTGGTATGAGTGAGGAAGAAGTTGCCCTTCAAATTGCAGAAATGGAAAAAGAAGGTCTCATTCGCGGCTACAAGACCGTTGTAGACTGGGATCAGCTTGACAACACCTACGTTTCTGCCATCATCGAGCTCAAGGTTACCCCAAAGGCAGGCTTTGGCTTTGAGGACGTTGCCGCAAAGGTTATGAAATACCCCGAGGTTGAGTCGGTTTATCTCATGTCGGGCGTTTATGACCTCAACGTTGTTGTTAAGGGCAAATCGCTGCAAGACGTTGCCAACTTTGTTGCCAAGGAGCTCTCGGCTATGGAGTCGGTGACCTCTACCGCAACTCACTTTGTATTGCGCCGCTACAAGGAGCTGGATGTAGAATTGCTCGGCAGCGGTAAGGATGAGAGAGGAAGTTATCTGCTGTAATGGATTACCAAAAACTACTCTCCCCCACAGTTATGGGTATTAAGCCTTCGGGCATTCGTAAATTCTTTGACATTGCAAACACCATGGAGGACGTTATCTCCTTGGGTGTTGGCGAGCCGGATTTTCCCACCCCGTGGGAAATTCGCAAGGCGGGCATTCTCTCGCTTGAGGGCGGCAAGACCCGCTATACATCTAACCGCGGCCTTGAGATCCTGCGCGAGGAGATTGGCAACTACGTCAAAAGAAAATACGGCGTTACCTATGACCCTGTGAGCGAAATTCTCGTAACCGTTGGCGGCTCCGAAGCCATTGACGCCTGCATCCGCGCCATCGCTTCCCCCGGTGATGAAATTATCATTCCCCAACCCATTTACGTTTGCTACGAGCCTATTACCGCTCTGTGCTGTTGCAAGCCCGTCATTATTGAAACCAAAGCCGAAAACTCCTTTAAGCTGACCGCAAAGGAGCTGAAAGCCGCCATTACACCGCGCACCAAGGCGCTCATTCTGCCCTACCCCTGCAACCCCACGGGTGCCATTATGGAAAGAGCAGACCTTGAAGCCATTGCCGAGGTTTTGCGCGACACGAATATTCTCGTTATTTCCGACGAGATCTATGCCGAGCTCACCTTTGGTGAGGTTCCCCACACCTCGATCGCTTCGATTGAAGGAATGCAGGAGAGAACCGTTCTCATCAACGGTTTTTCCAAGACCTTTTCGATGACGGGTTGGCGTCTCGGCTATGCTTGCGGCCCCAAGCCGGTAATGGAGCAGATCACCAAAATTCACCAATACGCTATTATGTGCGCACCCACCACCTCGCAATATGCCGCTATCGAGGCACTTCGAAACGGTGACGGAGCTGTTGCCGCTATGCGCGAGGAATATGACATGCGCCGCCGCCTTATCGTAAACG
>JAGBSQ010000017.1 GCA_017631775.1 Clostridia bacterium
GTCTTGAGGTCTGCGAAGCAACGCGACTGATTGCCATTATGTATACGATGCTTTATGAAGAAACCAACGATGCGCATCTGAAAGCCCTCATTGAAAAATACCTGCCCTATTTTGATGCCGTTGAAGAGTTTTGCATCAAAATGAAGGTTCCCCCAACGGTGACAGACAAAGAAATGATCTTGGCGGGCATTCGCCGCGCGCTCGTTTTGCGCGACCGCTATACCATCCTCTTTTATCTGCGCGACGCAGGAAAATTTGAAGAATACGCCCTCCGTGCAACCGACAAGCTGCTCTCGGTGATTTGATAAATACAACCCAAAGCGAGGTACTTATCTATGCCAAAATTTCAAATAAACCAAGACTTGACATACGAAGCTTCGGCGCTGGTAAAGAACAACGTTTTTCTTTCCATGCCTCCCGAAGATACCCCTCTGCCCAAATATGAGGAGATCGCTCACCTGCTCCCCTCTCCCGTATGGCGCGGCCGCGATGACGTGCTTGCTTGCTATGACTTTGCTTGGCGCACAGCGTTTGCAAATCTCCGCCCCGCAAACGGAGAGTTCCATTTTGTTTCGAATTTTATCGACACCGCATTTAACGGCTACCTCTTTATGTGGGACTCCTCGTTTATTGTTATGTTTGGCAAATACGGCGCACGTGCATTCAATTTTCAAAAAACGCTTGACAACTTCTACTCGCACCAACACAAGGACGGCTTTATTTGCCGCGAGCTTTGCGAGTATCGCGCAAGTGAGCATTTCTCGCGCCATGACCCCTCCTCTACCGGCCCCAACGTGCTTGGTTGGTCGGAGTGGGAATACTACTCGCAAACAGGTGACACCGAACGCCTCCAAAAGATCTTTGACCCCCTTCTTGCATACCATTTGTGGCTGAAAGAATTCCGCACCTGGCGCGACGGCACCTATTGGTCGACGGGTTGGGGTTGCGGCATGGACAATATGCCCCGCTTTGCATCAACTTACAACGTTGCCTTCTCGCACGGTCACATGGTTTGGGTAGACGCTTGCATTCAGCAGGTTCTCTCGGCAAAGATCCTCATTAAGATTGCAGAGATCATCGGTCGCGAAAATGACGAAAACATCGCTCTCCTCAAAGAAGAGGTTGCAAGCCTGACTGAGGTTATTAACGAAAAGCTTTGGCACGAGGACGATGCCTTCTATTACGATCTTTGGAAGAACGGTGAACTCAACAAGGTCAAGTCGGTAGGTGCATATTGGGCGCTGCTTGCAGACATCATTCCCCCCGAAAGACTTGAGCGTTTTGTGGCACATCTCGATAACGAAAACGAGTTCAAACGTCCTTGCCGTGTTCCTTCCCTTTCGGCAGACAGTCCCAATTACAGTGAGATCGGCAGATATTGGAAGGGCAGCGTTTGGGCTCCCACCAACTACATGGTTCTCAAGGGACTTGAAAAGAACGGATATTTCGACCTTGCCTACGATATTGCAAGAAATTGCCTTGAAAACGTAGTCACGGTCTTCCAAAACGACGGAACCATCTACGAAAACTATATGCCCGAAAGCGCCTCAAAGGGTGCTCCCGCAAAGCCGAATTTTGTGGGATGGTCGGGCCTGTTCCCCATCAGCATTCTCTTTGAATACGTCTTCGGCATTCACCCGAGCGCAAGAGAAGAAAAAATTGTTTGGGACGTTCGCCTCACCGAAGAACACGGCGTTAAAAATTACCCCTTGGGCGAGCTTTCGGTAGATTTGCTCTGCAAAGAAAGAACCTCCGCTGACGAAGAACCCATCATCACCGCAATTTGCGAAAAACCGATTGAGATTGAGGTTCGCTTTGGAGACAAATCCAAGATTGTTACCGCAACCCAAAAATAACATACCAAAGGCATCCACACGGGTGCCTTTTTTCTTTTTTTGCATATGATGAAAAAAGAGTAAAAAATGTTGTCAACATAGTTGACAAATCCACCGCGTTGTGATACAATTTTTGGGTGCGCGCGAAGATTGCTTCGGTCGCACCATTTTTTCGGCTTTGTGAGGCGTATTATGCTGCTTTCTATTATTATCAGCGGAGTTACCTGCCTTGCCATGATCTTGGCGGTGCTCTTTTATCCCAAAATCAAAATCGGCCGCTTGTCGCTCGGCTCTTATTGGGTGGTCACACTTGTGGGTGCCCTTATCTTGCTGATCACAAAAAACGTCGATTTGCACGGCGTGGTGGATGCACTCCTTGCAGATACCGCCATCAACCCCATCAAAATTCTCGTCCTCTTTATTTCAATGACCCTGCTCTCCATTTATTTGGATGAGCTCGGCTTCTTTCGCTATTTGGCAAGCGTGACCCTGCACCGCGCAGGAAGCAGCCAAACACGCTTGTTCTTTATTCTCTACGTCACCGTTTCGGTGCTGACGGTGTTCACCTCGAATGATATTATTATTCTTTCTTTTACACCGTTTATTTGTTATTTTGCAAAAAATGCGCGCATCAGCCCCATGCCCTACCTTGCCGCAGAGTTTGTTGCCGCCAACACTTGGAGCATGGCGCTCATCATCGGCAACCCCACCAACATCTATTTGGTAACGGCTGCAGGCGGCAACTTTATCTCCTACCTTGCCACCATGATCTTCCCCACCCTAATTTCGGGAACGGTCGCGTTCTTCTGCCTGCACCTCGCTTTTCACAAAAAGCTTTCGCAACCGATTGAGGCACAACCCGAGGACGTAAAGATCGATGACCACGTCTCCCTGCTTATCGGCATTATTCATTTGGCGGTTTGCACCGTACTTTTGGCGGTTGGCTCTTACATTGGACTTGAAATGTGGCTGGTTGCTCTGTTTTCCGCTTTGAGCCTTTTGGCCTTTACCCTTGTGATCGCACTCGTGCGCCGGGAAGCCCCCGTTCACACCGCGGCAAGCTTGAAAAGAGCACCGTGGGAGCTGATACCCTTTATTCTTTCAATGTTTGTTGTGGTCGAGGCTCTGCGCACAAACGGCGTGACCGATCAGTTATATCAACTGTTGGGCACCGCATCCCCCATTTGGAGCTATGGTGTAACCTCTTTTCTTTCGGCAAACCTGATCAACAACATTCCCATGAGCGTGCTGTATTCCTCTATTCTTTCGGGCGGTGCTACGTACGCTACGGTTTATGCCACGGTTGTCGGCTCAAATCTTGGCGCCTGCCTCTCCCCCATCGGCGCCCTTGCAGGCATTATGTGGAGCTCTATTCTCAAAAAGCACGACCTCAAATTCGGCTATCTCGACTTTCTCAAAATCGGCATCACCATTGCAGTTCCCGCACTCATCGCAGCACTTGCTGTGTTGGATTTGATGTTTTGAATGACAAAAGGCACCCGTGGGTGCCTTTTTCTGTTCTATTGACAACGCATCCGCTTTATGGTATACTGTAATTGAAAGAGAGGTGCTCAAAATATGAAAAAAACAATTTGTATCATCAGCAACATTGTATTGTCCTATTTTTATATTTCAACCTCTTGGATGGTCTCAGCCGCCGCACTGTTCTACTTTGTTGCCGTTGGTTGGGAGATGACATCTTTTATTCATATCTGTTGGATGTTGGGTTGCGGCATCATTGCGCTCACCCCTATTTATTGTATCTTGGGGATCGTTTTTTCGATTTTGAGTTGGAGAAAAGAGCACTATCTTGGCGCGTTCTTGGTGCAATTTTTGCCGTTTGGAACACTTACACTTTCTGCGCTTTTCTTTGTCGCACCTATTTATCTTGCGAATTTTTTTGAATTTATGAATTGAAACAAAAAAAAAGCGAACGAGAGTTTCTCGTTCGCTTTTCTTTTGGGCAAAAATAAATGTTTCTATGCGATTCTTTCCGCTCTCGAGCGAGAAAGAATTGATGTAGAAGACGTGATCGACCGCTCGTCGCCGTACAAAGGTACGGCAGAGAGGTTGAGCGCGGCTAAAAAGCCACACATAAAAATGGAGAAACCCACCAAAATCCTTTGGTGGGTTTCATCATTATATAAGTTGCGAAAAATTCAATTTGAATTCGAACGCCTTTGGGGTGTGGCTTTTGTTCTACGCGATTCTTTCCGCTCGAGGATTACCAATATCCGATACTGTTGGCAACCTTATAGAGATTTGCAATCTCCTCGTGACGTTTTTCAACAAGCTGCTTCATGCCTTCAAGTTGCTCCTCGGTGAATCCATCGAGGTCGCCATCCTTGAGCTTGTTTTTGTACATACGGTCTGCAATGTGAGCAAAGTGAATGTCAACGGGACGAATAAAGCCGTTGAGCTCGCACATAACAACGTTGCTCTTGCCCTCTGCCAAAAGTTCTACCGCTCTTACCGACATGTTAGCCGCGGTTGCACGGTCGCGCATGGTGGGTCTGCCGCCACGAACAACGTGAGAGAAGCGTGCAAACTTGGTTTCAACACCGGTTTCTGCTTCAATCTTCTTTGCCAAGGTTTCGGCATAGTGTGTTCCGTCGGGGTTTAACACACCCTCGGAAACAACAACGATCATGCCTCTCTTGCCAACCTCGCGTTGCTTTGCGATCTTTTTGATAGCAGCTGCTTCATCGAAGGGAACCTCGGGAATGGCTACTGCAACTGCCGCACTTGCGATTGCCGCATAAAGTGCGATCTGTCCGCAATCGCGGCCCATAACCTCAACAACGTTAAGGCGTGCATGAGATTCGCAGGTATCCTTGAGGTTGTCGATCATGCGAAGGGTGGTGTTTGTGGAAGTATCAAGACCGATGGTATAGTCGGTTGCGGTAATATCATTGTCGATGGTGCCGGGAATGCCAATGGAGGGAATGCCAAGCTTGGTCATTTCGGTAGCGCCTTGGAAGGTTCCGTCGCCGCCGATGCAAATGAGAGCCTCAATGCCCTCTCTCTTGCACATTTCAACTGCTTGAAGTCTTACCTCGAGGTTTTTGAACTCGGGGAAACGGCTGGAGTACAAACGGGTGCCGCCAACTGTCATAGCGCCGTTAACCATTTGACGTGTCATGGGAACGATATCGCCGGTGATAAGGCCTGCATAACCTTCCATAATACCAACGACCTCAATGCCCATTTCAGCCGCACGGTTTACAACCGCTTTTACACACGCGTTCATGCCGGGAGCATCGCCGCCCGAGGTGAGAACGCCAATCTTTTTAAATGCCATAGGGTATCCTTTCTCCCCAATTCTCGGGGAACAAAAAGTAAAAAATCACAATTATCTATATTGTAATATATTATTCGGGAAAAATCAAGATGTTATGCGAAATTTTTGGAATTATTTGTTATTTTTTTGTCGCTTTTTGGCGCGGTTTTCGCCACCGTTTTGCAAAATCGCTTGACATAAGAAGCAAACTGCGGTATAATGAAAATAGAAAATTATACGCCCACGCGGAAAGGAGAAGCCATGAAGGTAAATTGGAGCAAAATAAGAGCCGTTATCAAAGAAGCGGTGTTGAATATTGACCCCATTTTGTTTGCGTGTGCTACGCTTCTCTCTGTTATCAGCATCATTACCGTTTGGGGCGCTGTGGATAACTTTGGTATGTCGAAATTGCGCATGCAGGTGTTCATCTTTTTCCTCGGTGTTTTTGTAACCGTGTTTGTGGCTTTCTTTGATTTTAGAACGATCGTTGACAAGCTTTGGCTCTATATGCTCATTGGTTCGGTGGTGCTGCTTATTCTCACGCTCGCACTCGGTAGCTCGGGCGAAAACATGGAGACCTCGAACAAAAGCTGGCTCAAAATTCCCGGCACGGGACTGATGATACAACCCTCGGAGTTTATCAAATTCACATTCATTTGTACATTCTCGCGGCATTTGTTTCAGGTGCGCAAGGAAATCAACCACCCCAAAAACGTGATTTTGCTTGCCGCTCATGCCCTGCTTGTTGTTGGCCCCATTCTCGCCTCGGGCGACTTGGGCGTTGCTCTTGTTTACCTTGCTATGATCGCCCTGATGCTCTTTTGCGCAGGATTGCACCCCCTCTATTTTGCCGGAGTTGCCCTCGTTGCGGTGCTGCTTTCCCCCTTCCTTTGGGATATGCTTGCCACCTATCAGCAACAGCGCATCATCGTTGGCTTTAATCCCGAAGCTTACCCCGACTCCAAATACAGCTGGCAACCGCTCCTGAGTAAAGAGGCCATCGCCGCCGGCGGATTGATCGGCAAGGGCGTGCTCGGCGGTGAACACTACGAAATTCTCGCAGCCTCCCATACCGACTTTATTTTTGCCACCATTTGCGAAAAATTCGGTTTTCTTGGCGGATTTTTGGTTGTTGCCGTGTTTATTGTTATGATCGTTCGCATCTTTATGCTCGCGCGCTTTGCAAGCCACTCCGATTACGGCGGACTTATTTGCGTTGGCATCGGCAGCGTCCTCGCCGTGCAGATCCTCTTAAACCTTGGAATGTGCCTGGGCCTGCTCCCCGTTATCGGCATCACCCTCCCCTTCCTCTCCTGCGGTGGCTCCTCTATGCTCGCCGTCTTTATGATGATGGGTCTCTTGCATAACGTCTATTCCCACTCCCACGCCGTGCGCGTAGCGCATAAGAGTGATACCTTCGATATCGACAGTTCTTTATTATAGAGTTTTAGAATGAATACGGGGAAACCTTTTTTTGCAAAAAGAGGTTTCCCCGTACCCCTTCCAAAAAAACTCTCTAACAAAAAAGTCTACCCCCCTCCCCAAAACACGGATAGACAGTCCCCTCTTGCAATTCTTTTGGTTTTATGGTATAATAAAAGAAACAACAAACACCTTTGCGCTACAAGGAGAAATTTATGGCAATTAACAATTGGTATAAAGACAAAGTATTTTATCAAATTTGGCCGCGATCCTTCAAGGACGGCAACGGCGACGGTATGGGAGATTTGTACGGCGTTTATGAAAAACTCGACTACATCAAGTCTCTCGGTTGCGACGGCATTTGGTTCTCTCCCCTCTATCCCTCTCCCGGAGTGGATTGCGGATATGATATTTCCGACTACTACAACATTGCCGAAGAATTTGGCGGCATGGATGCATTCAAAAAGGTGCTCGACGGTGCGCACGAACGCGGTATGAAGGTCATTATGGACCTCGTTGTCAATCACACGAGTGACCAGCACGAGTGGTTCCAAAAGAGCCGTCAGCGCATTGACCCTTACACCGATTACTACATTTGGCGCCCCGCAAAAAAGAACGACAAGCTGCCCAACAACTGGGATTCCCTTTTTGAAGGCAAGGCTTGGGCATGGGACGAGGTCAGACAAGAATATTATATGCATCTGTTTGCCATTCAGCAAGCGGACCTCAATATGGACAATCCTCTTGTTCGTGAAGAAGTTAAGAACATTCTGCGCTTTTGGCTCGATATGGGCGTTGACGGCTTCCGCGAGGACGTTATCACGTTCATCTCCAAAAAGGACGGCCTACCCGATGACTACATTATGCCGGCTTCCAAGGGCTTCCTCTATTTCAACCACGGCCCCCATCTGCACGAATATCTTGAAGAATTCAAGAGAGACGTGTTCTCAAAATACGATTGCATGATTTTGGCAGAGGCTCCCATGGTCTCCCCCAAAAAGGCGCTTGAATACATCACCGAGGACAACAACCCCGTGCTTGATATGATGATCCAATTCTCCACGCAAGAGGCTGACTGTCTCTTTACCGATTTCAATCACGTTCCCTTCAATTTGAGAAAACTCAAGAGAGCTTTTTCGAATTGGCAAACCAAGCTTGACGGCAAGGGTTGGAATATGCTATACCTCGAAAACCACGACCACCCCAGAATGGTCTCCCGCTACGGAAGCGAAAAGTTCCGCAATGAGAGCGCAAAAGCGCTTGCGGTTTCCTACCTCTTCCAAAAAGGCACGCCCTTTGTTTATCAAGGTCAGGAAATCGGCATGAGCAACTGGTACCCGACTGATCCCGAAATGTACGAGGATGTGCAAACACGTTGGCAATATTTTAACGTTGGCACCAAGCGTTCCCCAGAAAAACGCTTGCAGAGATTGTGGCACGGCTCGCGCGATTCGGCAAGAACGCCTGTTCAATGGAGCAATGAAGAGAACGCAGGCTTTACCACAGGAACCCCTTGGTTCTATGTGAATGAGAACTATAAGGAAGTCAACGTTGCGGCACAAGAGAATGATGAAAAGTCGGTTTTGAACTTCTACCGCCGCGCCATTGCCCTGCGCAAGAGCCTTTCTTCTATTAAAAACGGAAACTATCGTGAATACGGCAAATGTTCCGCATCTTTTTATACCTACTCTCGCGAGGACGAGAATGAAAAACTGCTTGTGGTTTGCTCCTTTGTGGAAAAAACAAAAGCATGGAAAGCCCCCGCAGGTTTTGACCCCTCCACCGCGGAGCTTTTGCTTTGCAACTATGAAATGTCAAACAGAGCAACCCTCGCCCCCTACGAGTGCCGCGTTTACCGTTGGAAAAAATAAAATAGATATAGAAAGCAGGCGACCATTGGTCGCCTGTTTTTGTTTTGCGATAATCGTTCGTTTTTTGGCGGGACGCCCGGGAGGTCGTCCCCTACAAGGTAAATTTTCGTTTTTTTGCGGACCGTCGAGGACGCCGGTCTCTACAAGGTGAATTTTTCATTTTTTTACGGGACGTCTATCCGTGCATTGCGGTTTTTTCTATGTATTTTTTGTGTGAGCGCTTTTTGAAAGGGGTGCAGGGGGAAACTTTTTCGCGAAAAAGTTTCCCCCTGCATTTCTTTTATTTAACTATTTTTTGGAACGGACAGTCATTATTGGTCAATACGGGCAAGAGGCGGAAGGCGAAGCGGAAATCGCGGTCGTTGAGGCGCCACTTGGGAAGGAGCTCGGGACCGCAGGAGTTGGAACCGATGCCGCTATGGCGGTAATCGATGTGAACAACGGTTTCTTCAAGAGGAACAAGTTCGTAATCGTGTTCGGTTGCGGTGAGCTGACGCGCGGTAAAGTGTGAGCAGTTAAAGCTGAAATCTCGGCACTCTTCGGTATTGGTAGCAAGGAGTCCTTGACCTGCGGCATTTGCGACCTCTACCCAACGTGTTTCGATATGTGCCATATTCTCTTGCGGACGAACGTAATGCTCGAAATGCTCGGTGACGGTGGTCTTGAAGCATCCTACGCGAGAGGCGTGCTTTTTGTCGACGTAAGACTCTACGGGGCCTCTGCCAAAGTATTCAAGCTCTTCGCAATCGGCAGGCATCTTAAACTTGACACCAAAGCGAGGCAGGAAGGCGTTTTCCTTTGCCACGTGTACGTTCATATCCACCTTAACACCCTCGCCGCGCTCGAAAATATACTTCACGTCCATAAAAATGAACGGTTCGCGCGCAGGCGCACCCATAACGAGCGTTGCCCCTACCGTAATGCGGTTTTCGGTGTTCTCTTCAACAGCACAATTGCGGCAATGCAGGCGCATGTTGTTGTAATATTGGTTGACCCATTGGTTCTTAATATTGCGGTCGTTGTCGGTGGGAGCGCGCCAAATGGTGGGCGTGACGGATGCGGTCAGCATCTCTTTGCCGCGACCGACAACCGATTTGATCAAGCCGTGCGGACGGTCGACCGTGTATCTGTTTTCGCCATCGGTAACAACAATTTCGGCAGCACTCTCGCAAACGGCAAAGGTTGCGGGAGCGATTGCCTTTTGGATAACGGGGGCTGCAGGCGTTTCGATTTCAAATTGCTCAAAGCCTACTTCATAACCCATCTCCGCCCAAGGCGTTGCGCTGTTTTGGCGGTAGGAAAGGTTGAGATAGCAGAAACCGTCAAGGGTGGAAAGGTCGCCAAGATCGAGCTTGTAGGTTTTGCGATGGCGAGGAGCGATATTGAGGCCTGTGATGCGTCCTTGACGAACAATGCGACCGTTGCGCTCAATGTTCCAAACAAGGTCGAGGTCAGAAAGGGTTTTAAAATAGCGTTGGTTTTGCAGGGTGATGCTTGCCTTTTGGGCGTCAAATCCCTCTGCGCGGCAGGGGCGCATTACCTGCTTGAGTTCAAGAATGCCCATGTGCGGACGGCGGTCGGGATAAACGAGACCGTCAACACAGAAGTTGCCATCGTGCGGATAGTTGCCCTTATCGCCACCGTAAATATACTTGGGCGCACCGGGTTTTCCGGTATCTACGGAATGATCGAGGAACTCCCAAACGCAACCGCCAAAGTAGGCATCGTTTGCCATCATCAGTTGCCAATAGTCCTCAAGGTCACCGGGGCCGTTGCCCATGGCGTGGGAATATTCGCAAAGGAAGAGGGGCTTTTCCATTTTGGCGTTTTCAAAATAATAATGTCTCATTTCCCAAAGGGAAGGATACATACGGCTGTCAATATCTACGTAATCTGCCGTGATGCGCATCTTTTTGCGGTCATCCTCGGTGGCCTTTTTGTAAAGATCCATCTTGCGGCGAGAAAGGTCCTCGCTGTGCACAAAGCAACCGGGCATACGCTCGTGGAAGTATGCCGCCATTGCCTCGTGGTTTTTGCCAATGCCGCTCTCGTTACCAACCGACCAAAAAAGAACGCAGGCGCGGTTTTTGTCGCGCTCCATCATTCTCTCGGCGCGGTCAACATAAGCATCGCGCCACTCATCGTTGTCGGTCAGGGCATCCCATTTGCCAAACATGCAAAAGCCGTGTGTTTCGAGGTCTGCCTCGTCGCAAACATAAAAACCAAGGCGGTCGCAAAGCTCAAGGAAACGAGGATCGTTGGGATAGTGGCTGGTGCGAATCATATTGACGTTGTGCGCCTTGAGAATGTAAAGGTCGCGCAGCATATGCTCCACGGGGGTCGCGCTGCCGAGCTGCGGATGGCTATCGTGGCGGTTAACGCCCTTGCCCTTGACCTTTTTGCCGTTGACGTAAAGCACTTTTCCTTTAATTTCAAAGCGGCGAATACCGATCTCTTGACGGATCACTTCTCCTCCGCATTGCAAATAGAGGACGTAAAGGTTGGGCTCCTCATCGCTCCAAAGCATGGGGTTTTCAATTTGAATGGCAAAATCACATGTGCCGTCAACGGTGTTCTGGCTCGATGCAATCTCCTCACCCGAGGGGGAAACGAGACGGCAAGAAACCTCGGCGCAACCTGTTAAGGTCAGCTCGGTGGTAATGATGGCACGGCTAAAATCGTCGTTTAAAGCAGAACGTGTGTAGATATCTTCGATGTGAACGGCATCGCGAGAGAGCAGATAGACCTCGCGAATAAGCCCCGAGGAACGGATCTTGTCTTGGTCCTCAAGGTAAGTTCCGTCGCACCACTTGAGCACGAGGATTTGCACACGGTTCTCTCCCGCAACGAGGAAATCGTTGACCAAAACCTCGGTGGTCATGTGCGAAACTTGGCTGTATGCGGCAAATTTGCCGTTGATGTAAAGATAGAAGCAGGAGTCAACCCCCTCAAATACCATATACATCTTTTTGCTTGCCAAAACGTCTCCGCCCACCTCAAAGGTGCGCTCGTAAAGACCGCAGGGGTTATCGACGGGAACGTAAGGAGGATCGACGGGGATAGGATAATTGACGTTGATGTAGTGAGGGGTATCGTAGCCGCGGTCAAGCGCGTACTGCCAGCTCATGGGAACAGGCAAGCGGTCTCCCTCTCCAAAACTCCATTCAGCATCTAAAAAGTTGGGGACCTTGTGGAGCGCATCGTAATAGCGGAAGCTCCACTCGCCGCAAAGCGAATAGAAATAGTCCGAATTTGCGCGGTTGGCGGTGTTTGCCGCAGCCTCGCTTTGATAAGGAATGAAATATGCACGCGGCTTTTCGCAACCGATGTGCAAATATTTGGGCGATTGATGATAATTGAATTCGGGCATTTTTGTTATCCTTTCTCCCCAACGGGGGATAGAAAAATCATAAAAAACGGTTATATGGTGTGCAAAATCAACGTTAACTGATAAGTCCTGCCTCTATGCTAAAAAGTCCCTTGATATGCTCGCGCAAGGAGGTGTTTTGGGAAAGCTCGGGGTCGGCGGCAAGAACCTCGCGAGCATCGGCGGCGGCTTCGGTAAGCACCGAAATATCCTCGCCTGCATCGGCAAGGCGGAAGGAAAGTCCACCGCTTTGTCGAACGGCCCCCCCCTCGGCAGTTGCCAAAAAATCACCGGGGCCGCGCTGTGCCAAATCCTGCTCGGCTATGCGGTAGCCGTCATAGGTGGTGCGCATAACCTCAAGGCGGTCGCGCGAGGTGCGAGAGACCGCTCCGTTACCGCCCATCACAAGCACGCAATGGGATTTGCGAACACCGCGTCCTACGCGTCCGCGCAGCTGATGCAGCTGCGAAAGTCCAAACCGCTCGGCGTTCTCAACGATCATGAGTGCCGCATTGGGCACGTTTACACCGACTTCGATAACGGTGGTGGAGACAAGCACGTGGATGTTGCCCTCGGCAAACTCTTGCATAACGGCATCTTTCTCTTTACTCTTCATACGTCCGTGCAAAAACGCCACACGCACCTCCGGGAGAGCCTTTTGGAGTTCGTCGGCAAATGTAACTGCCGCTTTGAGGGGCGGCTTTTCCTCACGTGCAACAAAGATTTCGTCAAGATCGGCGAGTGTGACCTCTTCGGGTTCTTTTTCCTGCTCTTCGACTGCGGGGCAAACAACGTAGACCTGTCCGCCCTCGTCAACTTGTTTTTGAATGAATGCATTGAGGCGTGCGCGGTAGGTTTCGTCAACCACAAAGGTGTCAACTCTTTGTCTGCCGGCAGGCATTTCGTCAATGCGCGAAATGTCGAGTTCCCCATACAAAACCAGCGCCAAGGAGCGCGGAATGGGGGTTGCGCTCATAACCAAAAGGTGGGCGTTGGTGTTCTTCTCTGCCAATTTTGCGCGCTGACGTGCGCCAAAACGGTGTTGCTCATCGGTAACAACAAGACCGGGGGCGGCAAACTCTACACCGTCGGAAAGAAGCGCGTGTGTTCCAATAACCACCTGCAATCTTGCGCTTTCGTCCTCGTTTACAAGTGCTGCCTTGATGCGCCTCTTCTCCCCTGCGGTGGTGGCTCCCACAAGGAGTGCGCAAGAGATGCCCATGCCCTCAAATATGGGGGCGAGGTCGAGGTAGTGCTGGCGCGCCAAAATTTCGGTGGGTGCCATAAGGGCGGCTTGTCTGCCGTTCTGAACGGCAATCAGCATTGCGGCGGCGGCGCAAACCGTCTTGCCGCAACCAACGTCACCGACAACTATGCGACCCATTGGGGTGTTTTTTGCCATGTCGCGTGCAATTTCGTCAATGGTTCTTTTTTGCGCGCCCGTGAGTTCATAGGGCAGCGTTTTGAGGAGCGGTGACACATCCCCATCGGGACACGCGGGGGCGTTCATCGACTTCTCACGTCTTTGTGACATTGCCGCACCGAGTGAGAAGCAGAAAAATTCATCATAGACCAAGCGCCGACGTGCAATCATGAGAGATTCGGGCGTTTCGGGTTTGTGAATGTTGCAAAGCGCATACGAAAGCGTGCAAAGTCCGCGTTTTTGCACCACGTCCTGCGGTAACGGGTCCTCAATGCTCAAGGCGAGCAGGTCGATTGCCGCCGCAACGTCCTTTGCGATTTGCTTTGGTGTGAGCCCCTCGGTCATGCGATAGACCGCACACAAGGACGGCAAATTTGCCGACGGCGCCCAAGGCTCTGCCACGGGTGAAGACATGGTATATCTCTTGCCTACTCTTTCGACCTTGCCGAAAAAGCGGAAGATTGTGCCGACGCGGAACTGTGATTTGAGATAATCTTGATTGAAATACGTGATCTCGCAGGAGCCGCTCTCATCAAACGCGCGGAATTTTAAAAAGGATTTGTGCGAGCGCATTCTCACTACCTTTGCATCACTTGCAACCGTGAGTATCATCGAACTCTTGCCGTTCTCTCTCGCGTCCGCCAACAAAACAACGTCTCCGCGATTTTCATACGCTCTCGGATAGTGCAACAAAAGGTCGCCAAGCGTAAAAATGCCAATTTTGGCATAGTATTCCGCTCTTGTTTTGCCCACACCGCTCAGCACGGTAACAGGCGAATTGCGCGTTATAACCATTGTTGCACCTCCTTTTTTGAGATTGGACGCGGGGGAACCTTTTTCGGGGAAAAAGCGTTCCCTCGCACCCCCTCCAAAAAGCGCTCTCACAAATATATCAAAAATAAATTTGTTAATTCACATACGGACACATCCCCATCTTTTTGCGGCAAACATATCAAAAGCCTTCCCCTTGCGGGGAAGGTGGCAGGCAACCGCCTGCCGGATGAGGTGACTTCCCGTTTGTTTAATTATATCTTAATTACCACCGTTTGTCAACAAATGTGCGATTTTTTGCACAAAATTTCTTTTTTGTGGGGCGCGCATAACAGCGCCTCCTTGGCGCATACTACAAGCAGACGGAATTTTCATTTTGCCGCACATCCCGGGCGGCTGCATTCCGCAATTCAAAAAGGAGACAAAATGATGATACTCGATCGCATTTCTCTGATCTTGACCATTGTTGGCGCCCTCAACTGGGGTAGCATCGGTCTGTTTCAATTCGATATCGTTGCATGGATTTGTGGCGGACAATCCTCTCTGCTTTCCCGCATTATCTACACCGTGGTAGGTCTTGCCGGTGTTTGGTGCATCTCGCTGCTGTTTCGTGCACGCGAAGCATTCGACAAAATCGAAGACTAAAAATAAAGGCTGATGCAAGGCTCTCCGCTTTGTGTCAGCTTTTTGTTTTTTGCGCGGTTTCTTTAAGATTTTTGTTTTTTTCTTTATACTTTTATAAAACCTCTTGACAAAACCGTAAATTATATATATAATAATTAGTGTGGACGTTTATCGCGTGTTTTAGGCGCGAAATGATTTTTTAGAAACGAGGATAAATTTTATGGCAAAGAAGATATACGCCAAGGCGCAAAAGCTCCCTCGCCGCGAGCAAGATAAGGTTCAAGCGCTTAAGGAAGACTATTTGCAAACAGTTTATCGCAAGAAAAAGGTTCTCCGCTCTTGGAAGGGTTGGGAGCGCCTGCGCCGCTTGACCGGTATTTTGGCATGCCTTGCTATTTTGCTCTATACCGCAGTCGCATTCTACGTTTGGTATGCAGCAAGTGACGTAAGCAGAGATATGTTTTACATCTTTAATCTGCGCGGACATGAGTTCTACATTTACAAAAGCACCGCAGGCTACATTGGTGCCGGCGTTGTTTGGTTTGTAGCTCTCGGTCTCGTTTACCTCATTTTGGGTATCGTTTGCAGAGCAAAATATAAGAAATATGCCACCAAGGCAGATCACGTTGACATTAAGCTTGACAACCTCAAGAGAGAAAAGATTGACAGCGTGCTTGAGAACCAAATCGTTGTTTCGGTTCGCTCCATTTTTGAAACCCTTGTTGAATACGAGGACGTTTTGGACGGCGAAGCAGAAGACGATGACGAATACGAATACTTTGATGCCGACAAGGTTGGCGCTCCCGAAGCAAGAGTGTTTACCGGTGCGGTTGACAATGCACTCGTTTACATCGACGGTATTGAGGTTGGCGCGGTTGACTTGGATAGCGAGTTCTCTTGCTTCCGTGTTGAGCCCGGTCTGCACTCCCTTAAGATCGTTATCAAAAAGGAATTCCCCTACTATGGCAAGCAGCTCATTTTGGAAACTCCTATCAACCCCATCAGAGTAGACGGCGACTATCGCATCGTTCTCTACACTCTCATGACCAAGCAAAACAAGGGTATCATTCGTTACAAGCTCAGATCTGCAGAATATGACGATATGGTCATCTTTATGCGTGACACCCGTCAAGCTGCTAACCTTGACGAAAAGAAGAACCCCGACAGACTTGGCAGATATCTCAGAAAGAGATCTAAGAAGCTGCGCGCAAAGATCTTTGGCATTCCCGAAACCGAAGAGCAACGCCGCGCTCGCGAAGCCGGCTTGTTTGGCGAAGAGACCGTTACCATGGAAGACCTCTCCAAAAACATGGGCAGCACCTATCACGATGCTCGCTTTAAGCAAACCAGCAAGGTTGAAGTTGTTCTTAACCAATCCTTCGACAACCCCACAAGATAAGCATAAAAAACAAAAGGTAACCTGCCTGCAGGTTACCTTTTTTATTTGTCTTTGGGGTTACATTGCAATCCAAGCGCCAAGGGGTGTCAGGTCAATGAGAATGCCGCAAAGCACCGAAATGCCAAACAGAATACCCACAACGCGCAGAGAATCCCTGATGGGACGATTGTTGCGAAAGAGGATTGCCAAGCCGATGCCTGCATTCACCATCAGGCCCGAAAGCAGCGCGCCGCTGCTCAGCACGCCGTCGGCAAATAGCGAGGTGAGCGCCACCGACGAAGCACAGTTGGGAATAAGACCCACAAGTGCCGCCAAAACACTACCCAGCACGGGGCGGTTGAGCACAATGCTTTGAATGTTCTCTTCTCCTACGAGTTCAATGCCAATATTTAGCACAAAGGTGAACAGCAAAAGAAAGAGCGTGATATATGCCGTGTGTTTGAGTGCCGAAAGCGCAAAACGGTCGCCGCACTCGCAGTTTTCGCGTTCGCAAAGCTCCTCAATGCCGGGCTCCTGCTCTTCCTCTTTTCCACCTCTGACAAGGCGAGAGATGCCGTCAATGGCAAAGCCTGCGCCAATGCCGATGACAAGCTTGGTTGCCAACAGCTTGAGAATGGTGGGAACAGGCGCTCCGCTTGTGATAAGAATGGGGAGCATTTCATCGGATGTAGAAAGATAGACCGCGATGAGCGTTCCCGTGGTGATCATACGTCCGGTGTAAAATCCGGTTGCCGCTGCCGAAAATCCGCATTGCGGAAGCACACCGAGTGCACCGCCAATGAGGGGGCCGACCTTGCCCGAGCCTCGCAACCATCGCTCGGGAGCGCCACCCGCTTTGTGTTCGAGAAACTCCATCAAAAGATAGGTCAAGAACAAAAACGGAACAACCTTTGCAGTGTCTTCGAGCGTGTGAAGGATGCTATGTCCTAAAAGATGCCAAAAATCATGCATTGCTTACCGCTCCTTTGCGCATACAAGCGGCGCAAACGCCATAAAGGACAGAACGTCCGCAGTTGATCAAAAATCCGTGTTCCTTTAAAATATGCTCGGCAAAATCGGCACTTGCAAAGCAATCGAGGTGGCTGACGCGTCCGCAAACGGTGCATTTTTGGTGGAAGTGGTCCTTGCAGTCACACTCCGCGCCAATGTATTGGTAAAGCGTTCCGCGACCCTCGCCGCCATGGAACTTGCGCAAGACCTCAACGCGGCAAAGCTCGGAGAGGTGTCGGTAAAGGCTGCTTTTGCCGGTAGAAGCCTCTTCGTTTACCTCGGTATAAAGCTCCTCAACGGTGAATTGACGGTCGGGGTTGCGTCTAAAAAAGCTGATGAGCGCTTCCCTGCCCGCTGTTTTATATCTCTTTTTTCTCATTTGTTTTCTCCTTAAATTGAGAACAGTTCTCAAATTATATCACAAAAACCGAGGCTTGTCAAGCCTTTTTATTTTTTAATGGGCAAAAGTTGCAAAAACAAAGAATGAAAAGTATGTTTTTCTCTTTGTCGGGCAAAATATTCTCACATTTGCAAAAAGCTTTCGGTTTCTTCTTTTCTCATTTTTTGGCGTTTTTTGTGCTTTGGAATGGTTATCATTGTTACACATAAAAAGAGCGCCGCGACACACATTAGTATCAGCAAACGGACAGTGGTTCATTCGTCGACAAGCCTGCTCTCGCGGCCGGTCGCCTCTGCCTCCACGCCCATTGTCTGCCAAAAAACACGGCGCCTCCTCCGCGCTTATATATAGGAAAGGTTTGTAAAATGAAAAGAAGAATTTGGAAGCTTTTGTGCTGTCTTTTGCTGATGCTGTCGCTTATCCCCTTTGGGGTGTTGACACCGTCGGCAAACACAACCCAAAAGGAGTTTGTTTTTGCTATGAGCCATTGCCCGGGACCGGACGGCATCCCCTCGTCTGCCTCTCTCCCCTCTGCCGCCACCTACACGGCGGTTCTTTCGGCTGACACCGATGCGCTGCGCGACCTTGTGCTCTACCCGGGCGGTATGCCCTTTGGCGTAAAATTTTACACCGACGGTGTTATGGTTGTCGGCTTTTGCGACGTGAGCACCGGCAAAGGTAACGTAAACCCTGCCACAAAGGCAGGCCTGCGCGCAAAGGATGTCATCCTAAAGGTTGACGGTGAAGAGCTCCGCGGAGCCGCCGACCTGACCGCTCGCATTGAAGCCTCGGGTGGCAAACCCATAAAGCTGACCTGCCGCCGCGCAGGAAAGGAATTTGAAACCGCGCTCACGCCCGTTCTTTCGGCTTCCGAGGGTCAATATAAGACCGGCATTTGGGTGCGCGACAGCGGTGCGGGAATTGGCACCGTAACCTTCCTGTTCCCCGATAGCGGTGCCTTTGCAGGCCTTGGACACGGCATTTGCGATGCCGACACGGGCGCGCTCGTAGAGATGCGCAAGGGTGCGGTTTCTGATGTAACCATTTCCTCGGTTGTCAAGGGCGCGGCAGGCGCCCCGGGTGAGCTCAAGGGACACTTTAACCCCGGTCGCTCGGGTGCGCTCCTCGGCAACTCGAACTGCGGCGTGTGGGGTGTGTTCTCCGAGGTTCCCGAAATCTCCCTCGAGCCCATGCCCATCGGTTTGCGCGACGATATCACCGAGGGCGACGCCTATATTCTTTGCACCGCAACAGATGACGGAATTCAAAAATATGACATTCGCATCTCCAACGTCAAGCGCGATGCCAAGGGTTCCAAATGCTTCACCGTCACCGTGACCGACCCCGACCTGCTCGCCCTCACGGGCGGAATTGTGCAGGGAATGTCAGGCTCTCCCATCATTCAGGACGGCAAGCTCGTCGGTGCCGTGACGCACGTCCTCATCAACGACCCGACCACGGGATATGGCATCTTTTTGGAGAATATGTTAGCGAACATGCCTGTGTTGGCGAGATAGGAACGGATAAGAATGCGGGGGAACCTTCTTGCAAGAAGGTTCCCCCGCACCCCTTCCAAGAAATCTCGCACAAAGGGGCAACATAAAACCGTTTGAAATGACATACGGAAATTTTGTTTTATACGTTAGACACCGGCGGGTCGCCCGGGAGGTCGACCCCTACAAGAGTCTCTTTAACTCTGCACGTCATCTGCTCTGCACTTTCTTCCCCATTCCTATTGACAAGCGTGCAAAAATGTGATACAATTTATAGAATGAAGGAAGAATTTTTCTCCAATCCTCTTTGTGAAAGGAATTTTAGAATGAAACACGTTGACATTAAGAAAATATTTGCAAACGTGGATGAATACGTTGGAAAAACCATTGACGTATGCGGTTGGGTTAGAACCACCCGTGACTCGAAGAACGTTTCGTTTGTAGAAATCAATGACGGCTCCTGCACCGCTAACCTGCAGTTGGTTATCGATAAGGAGAACATGGATATAAAGGTAAACACCGCTTTTGTAATCGGTTGCGGCGTTAAGGTAACCGGTGTTATTGTTGCCTCCGACATGAACAAGTGTGAGATGCAAATGGCGTCTTATGAAATTCTTGGCGAGTGCCCTGCAGATTATCCCCTGCAAAAGAAGCGCCACAGCCTTGAGTTCCTGCGCACCATGCCTCACCTGCGCGTTAGAACCAACACCATTATGAACGTTCAACGCGTTCGTTCAGCTCTCGCTGCAGCTTCTCACCTCTACTTCCAAAGCAATGGATATACTTACGTTCACACGCCTCTGATCACCGGCAACGACTGTGAAGGCGGCGGCGAGGTATTCCGCGTTACCACCCAACCTTGGAATGCGACTGCCAAGACCGCAGAGGAATACTTTGCAGATGATTTCTTCGGCAAGCAAGCGTTCCTGACCGATTCCGGTCAGCTAGAGGGCGAGGTTCCCGCTATGGCACTTGGCAAAATCTACACCATTGGTCCCGTTTTCGGTGCGGAGAACTCCAA
>JAGBSQ010000125.1 GCA_017631775.1 Clostridia bacterium
GATACTCGGTGCCGGAACACTTGCATGGTTGTTTATGATTTTGCCCAAATACAAATGGGCACCCATTCTGCTTTTGGCTGTTGCATACGGACTTGGCTTTTTGGTAACGTCCAATCCCATTACGGCACTCCTTGCCCTCGCATTTCTGCCTGCCGCCGCTCTTATGGCGTGGGCGCACGCGCGCGACCTTGGCAGAACCCTTACAGTTCTTCACGCGTTGCTTGGTTTTCTGCTTGTAGCACTTTCAGCTTTGTGCATCTTCCTTTGGCACACTTACGGAAGCGTCAATTACGATGCGTTGATGCGTTTGGTTGACGGGTTCAAGAATTTGTTTGTTGCTGCGGGCATTGAGGTAGGGAATACGGTATTGGAAAATTTCGACCGTATTATAGCACCCTCCGGTGTGTCTGCCGACGCGGTGGCACAGATGCGTGGGGGATATATAGCCATTTTTGCCGAAAGCAATTTGCGTGCCATTGCGGATTTGTTGATGGGAGCAGCACCTGCACTTATCATTGCCCCCACAATGATCCTATCCTATCTTGCCGATGTGGTGCTTCTGCGCAAGTACTACAACACCGAGTGGCGTTCAAAAATGACACCGGCGGCTTGCTCGCTTGTTATCAGCCCTGCTACCGGTGTGGTTTACTTTGTTTGCTTTTTGATTTTTATGTTCGCAAACAAAACAACGCTCTTTACAATGGCAATCACCAATATGTGCCTAATTCTTATGCCGGGGCTTTGCCTCACGGGCGTGAACGTTATCCGAGGTAACGTTCGTCGCGCTACCGGTTGGATGAAGATGGCAACCATTCTGTTTTTGATTTCTGCGATATGTTGCATGGGCATCACAATTCTTTACTTCCTCGCATTGTGGGGAGCATACGCCGTTGTTTCGGCAGCATTGCACCAAAGGATTATGCAAAAAATGAAAGATGAGAACCAAAAATAAACCGCGGTTTATTTTTTGACAACACCGATAAAATCGTCCCCTTACCCAATAAAAAGGAGAGTGACAATTATGGCTAAAAAGAAAGGTTATGCAGCGCGAACAGATCTGAGAGCCCCTCTGATCATATGCGCTATTATAGGAGCATTGCTTCTTGCAATGTTTGTGGTGGTTACGTTCGCCAAGGAATCGTTGGCTGAAGTCCGCTATTTAGGTATTATTCTTTTTGGAGCGTACGCGGTTGCCACCGCCATACTGCTCTCGGCATATCTCGTTCGCTACCATCGTGTACGTTCTGCCGATGATACCGCAGAGCTTCTCAACACCGAGCTGAGCGATATGTTCCGCTATGTGGTTGAGATCCCTTATGCGGTTGTAAACGAAGAGGGAACCGTTAAAATCGTGAGCGGTGCTCTGCAAGAAATGCTGCAATTCCGTTCGCCGGTTTGCAACGTTCCTCTTTCCACCTTCTGCTCGGTTCCGATTGCCGATATCATTGCCTACGCGCAAAACGGCGGACAGGTTAAGGACATCGTCTTTAGTGAGGATGGCGTTCCGATTGACCGCACCAAACCGATGATCGCCGAGATTGACGGCAAAAAGTTTGGACTGAACTGTTACATTCTGCGCTCTCGCGGCAAGGATTATTACTTTGTAGTTTTCCGTGATATCACCGAGCTTGAGGCAATGCGCCGCACCATGTATGAGAACGAGCCCATTGTTGCACACATCGTTATTGACAGCTTGCAAGAGCTTGCACAGTATATTCGCGTCAGCTACCGTACCGCCGTTAACGAGATCGAGGCAAAGCTCAAGGAGTGGGCGGCAAGCTTTGGCGGTATGCTTCGCGAATACGAAAGAGAGAAGTACATTCTCGTCTTTACTCGCAAGGCACTCGACCGTTGCATTCGCAACAAATTCCAAATCCTCGATACCATTCGCAGCATTCGATTGGGTGACAACAGCTTCCCCGTAACTATTTCCATTGGTGTCGGTGCAATTGAAGGTACTTTTGAGGATAAAGAAAGAGCCGCAGGCGATGCACTTGACATTGCATTGCAAAAGGGTGGCGACCAAGCTGCTGTTAACGATGGCAAGTCGGTAACGCCCTACGGCGGACGTGTCAACACAATGGCAGGCTCTACCACCATTACCTCGCGTGTCAACTCTCAGCACCTTTGCAGATTGATGAAGGATGCTGAAAACGTTCTGATTATGGGTCACCGCGGCCCCGACTACGACTCCATCGGTTCTTGTGTAGGTCTTGCACGCCTTGCCATTTGTGCACGCGGCGGCGATACTTCCAAGATCCGCATCGTCGTTAACCGCGACCATGCAAACTTCCGTACCTGTTACGATCTTTTGGCGGCACTGCCTGAGTACCGTTCCATGTTTATCAACGGTGAAACGGCACTTGATGCAGTTCGCAGCAATACGCTTTTGATTATGAGCGACGTTAACAACGTTTATAACACCGAGTGCCCCAAGCTGCTCAAGTGTGTCAACAACGTAGTGATCATCGACCACCACCGCCGTCAGGATCAGCTCTACGAATTCAAGCCGCTGATGACCTACATTCGTCCCGGTGTTTCGGCTGCGAGTGAATTGGTTAGCGAAATGCTCGAGTTCAGCCCTCACCGCGATGCACTCCTCAAAGAGGAAGCAAACCTCATGCTGGCGGGTCTCATGCTCGATACCAAAAACTTTACCACCGCAGTTGGCATGCAAACCTTCTCGGCAGTACATTATCTCTACGAGAGAGGCGCACATGCAAGCGTTGTTCGCAAATTCTTTACCGAAACAATGTCCAACCTCTTCACCTCTTGCGATATTGACAGCCGTACGCGTACTTATCGCGAAAAGGTTGCTCTCACTTGGCTCAGTGTTGACAGAGTTGCCACCGAGGAAGATAACATTGCCGTTGCAAAGGCGGCAGACAAGCTGATGAACATTGATGGCATTGAAGCTTCCTTTGCTTTGCTTCGTGCCGACAACACCGTTACTATTTCCGCACGTTCGCACGATAAGATCAACGTACAAATCATTATGCAAAAGCTTGGCGGCGGCGGACACTACGATATGGCCGGCGCAAGACTTTCCAACATTACCTTGGACGGCGCGTGCCGCAAACTCAAGGAAGCGCTTGACGATTACCTCGATAACGAGTATGACACCGAGAAGCGTTCCAAAAAATAATTTCGAGATTTACTCACATAGGAGAGACGTAAAATGAAAGTGATTTTTTTAGTGGATGTAAAAGGACAGGGCAAAAAGAACCAAGTCCTTGAAGTATCCGACGGATATGCAAAGAATTTTCTCATTCCCCGTAAGCTTGCAAAGCCTGCCGATGCGCAATCGCTCAATGACGTAAAGGTTAAGGCAGAGGCGCTCGAATACCGCATTGCAACCGAAAAGAAGGAAGCGCAAGCACTTGCCGCAAAGCTGGGGGAGATCGTTGTAGTGATTAAGGCCCCCGGCGGAACCGACAACCGTCTTTACGGCTCTGTTACCGCAAAGGATATTGCCGATGCTCTTAAGGCTTCTCACGGCATTGATATCGACAAGCGCAAGATCTCTCTTTCCGACCCCATCAAGGCTTACGGCAACTATCAAGCAGACGTTAAACTTTACACCGAAGTGAGCGGTAAGATCACCGTTCGTGTTGAAAAATAAGACTATGCAGAATGAATTGATGAAACGCCTGCCGTTCTCCATGCCGGCAGAGCAATCGCTCCTGGGAGCGATCTTGATCGACCCCGTCTCCATTACCTTGGTGGCGGATCTGTTGAACTCTGAGGATTTCTATCTCGAAGAGCACAAGCAGATTTATCTTGCTATGCAAGAGCTCTTTATGGCAAACAGCGAAATCGACGTGGTAACACTTATCGATATGCTTGTTATGAAGGGCATTTACAATAAATCGGGCGGTGAGGATTACATCCGCACCCTGACCGATGCCGTTCCCGATGCGCTCAACATCAAAGACTATGCCCGCATTGTAAAAGAAAAGAGCGTTTTGCGCCAGCTCATTGATGCATGCTCCGAAATTTCCGAGGCGGCTTACTCCGAGCAGGAGTCGGTTGTGGATATCATTGACCATGCCGAAAATTTGATTTTTAACATCGCGCAGGGAAGAGATACCAAGGGCTTCCGTCACATTAAGGACGTTCTTGGCGACGTTTATGCACACTTGCATGATCTTAACACCAACAAAGAGGCGACCCAAGGCACACAAACAGGCTTTTCGGCTCTTGACCGCGTTCTTGCAGGTCTTGGTAAGAGTGACCTCGTGCTTGTCGGTGCGCGTCCCGGTATGGGTAAAACCTCCTTTGCCCTCAACATTGCAACCAACGTGGCAAAGCAGACCAAAAAGACGGTTTGCATTTTCTCCTTGGAAATGTCTGCCGATCAGCTTGTTAACCGTGTTCTCTCGAGTGAGGCGCTTGTTAACAGCTACAGCTTGCGCACGGGTGAGCTTGCTCCCAACGATTGGGAGAACCTTGCAAGAGCCGCAGGCGAGCTTGCAGGTTGTGATATTCTCATCGATGATACTTCCGGCATGACCGTAACTGCTATGAAGGCAAAGCTCCGCCGCGTTAAGAACCTTGGCATGGTTATTATCGACTACCTCGGCTTGATGTCAGGCGACAAGCATACCGAGAATCGCGTGCAAGAGGTTTCCGAAATCTCGCGCTCGCTCAAGATCATGGCA
>JAGBSQ010000126.1 GCA_017631775.1 Clostridia bacterium
CTCGTCGCAAAAGCTTTCCATAACCGTAAAACCCATTCCGCTCCGCTCGCCCGCGGCATCGGTGGTAAAGAGAGGCTCGCGCGCTTGCTTGACATTCTCAATACCGCAACCTTTATCGCGAATATCAATGCGAATAAGACGCCCTTCGCAGAGCTTGACCTCGATTGTAATTTCGCCTGCTTCCTCGCGATAAGCGTGCACGATGCAGTTGGTAACCGCCTCGGAAACGGCGCATTTGATGTCGGCAAGCTCTACCGCCGTTGGGTTGAGTTGCGCGCAAAAAGCGGCAACTGCCGCGCGCGCCATGCCTTCGTTGACAGAAAGCGACGGCAAAATCAGTTTCATTTCATTTTCTACCGCCGCGCTGAAATCGACTCTGTTGTTCTTCATTGTTTTATATTCCTTTCACTTTTGTTTTGAGAATGGATACCATGCGATCCATACCTGCGAGCTTGATCATTTTCATCACCGCAGGGCTTGGGTCAAGGAGAGCCAGCGTTCCGCCACACTTTTTGATGAGCGCAAAGCGCCCCATAATCAGTCCCAGTCCCGAACTATCCATAAAATCGACGCCCGAGAGCTCCAAGAGTACACGCGCAGGCTTTGTAGCAATAATACGCTCGTCAACCTCGGTGCGAACATCTACGGCACTGTGATGATCAATTTCGCCGCCGATGTGCACCACGAGAGTATTTTCTTTTTCTTCATACGAGACTTGTCCACCTTTTTTGAACATTTCCTCACTCCTCTTTTTGTTCTTTTTTCTTATTGTATCATAAAAGAAATAAAAAAAATGTCGCACCCTGCGGTGCGACGAAAAAATGTGTTTACAATTTGCCCCGATTGTTGTATAATAAAGGGGTGCTATAAATTTTCCAACAAGAATTTTAAAACGTGCAAATCGAAAAAAATCTTAAGTCAACACAATATTCAAATCTTGTTGTTCCTTTTCCCTTTGGAGGTTGTTATAATAAAGTCACAATAAAAACAACAAAAAAGGAGAAATAACATGAACACAGACAAAATTTATGCAGAATCCATCGCAAAGGAGTATGCCCCCAAGGACAGCTCTAAAATTGTAGCACTTCGCAAACTTGACAGAAAGGCAAAGATGCCTGCAACTATCTTTACTTACACCTTCGGCATTGTTTCATCTCTTGTATTGGGCACAGGAATGTGCTTTGCAATGCAGGTTCTCGGTAGCGGCATTGTGGGTATGGTGATTGGAATTGTTGTCGGCATTATCGGCATGGTTGGATGCGGTGTAAACTATCCTATCTACAAAAAGATGCTTGAAAACGGCAAAAAGAAATACGCCTATGAAATTGTGGAGCTTGCAAGAGAGATTAGCGAAGGCGAATAATTATTTAAAGGGGTGGTCGTATGAACAAAAACGAGAGCAAATACTTTAATACGGCAATCAAAATGGATGAAGCCCTCATTTCGCTTCTTGAAAAAAAGGACTTTGAATATATCACCATTAAGGAAATATGCAATGCGGCAGGGGTGAACCGTTCTACGTTTTACCTGCATTACGAGAATACCTCGGATTTATTAAAGGAAACTACACGCTATATCATTGACAAACACCTCACGTACTACAAAATAGACAAGCAACACATATCTCTGCAATTTGACACTTGCAAGCGTGAGGAACTTTTGTTCATAACGGACGAATATCTTACACCGTATTTGACATTTATCAAAGATAATCAACGTTTATTTAAAGTGTCTATCAAACAGTTTCATTCGATGCATATGGATGAAGTGTACGGAAAAATGTTTGAGCATATCTTCAGCCCCATACTTGCTCGTTTTTGCATTCCTGAAACAGAACGTGCCTATATGATGAAATTCTATCTAACCGGGGTATTTGCCATTGTTATGGAATGGCTCAATAAGAATTGTTCAGACGATATAAAAGTAGTTGTTAAGATCATCACCGATTGCGTGATGGGCGAGAGGAATTTAAATGGATAAGACTTTAAAACTTGCTCTCTCAAGTTTGACATTCAACATAGCGTTCGCAATCTATCATTTTGCACTGGGAGTGTTCACAAGCTCATGGTGGCTTTTAACTCTCGGTACTTACTACTTGATTTTAAGCATTGTTCGGTTTGTAGTACTGCGGTCTAAATCAAAAGAGCGTTTCATTACCAAATTTACAGGGTGGATGCTGATAATGCTCTCTATCCCTCTTGTCGGAACTGTTATATTATCTGTACTGCGAGATAGAGGTCACAAGTTTCATATAATTGTAATGATTGCAATGGCAGCTTATACCTTTACCAGAATTACACTTGCAACAATAAAATTTATAAACGCCCATCGCTGTACGTCAGCAACCCTTGTCACACTCCGAAACATATCCTTTGCAGATAGCTTTGTTTCGATATTCGCATTGCAACGCTCGATGCTCGTATCGTTTGAAGGAATGCATGAGACGGAAATAGTGATTATGAATGCCGCTCTCGGCTCTGCCGTGTGCGTAATTGTCTTTCTTCTTGGGCTCAATCTTGTAAAAAGCAAAAGAATTCTATTTAAGAGTATGGACTTATAAATTATTCGGGCAAAATTCAATTCATCATTATCCCCTATCGGTTTCGATAGGGGATTTTTTGTAGGACGAAATCCCCCACAAAATAAGAATTGGAAAACGTATTTACAAACAGAATGTTTTGTGATATAATAGGTTTTTGTAAGGACAAAAACATTTTTAGATATGATCCTCGCAAGGAGACAGTATGACAAAGACGAAAAACTATAAAAAAACGCTGATTGCTTGCTATCTTGGTTTTATTACGCAGGCGATCACCTCAAACTTTGCACCGCTCTTGTTTTTAACGTTCAAGGGCTCGTATGGAATTTCGCTCGAAATGATTGCGCTGATTCCGTTGGTATTCTATATGACACAGTTACTCGTAGATTTGGTGGCAGTTAAATTTGCCGACAAAGTTGGATATCGCCCTTGCGTTGTTGTTTCTCAGTTGGTTTCGGCACTGGGACTGATTTTGATGGCATTCTTGCCCGAACTTCTCCCAAATGCTTTTGTCGGCATCATCATTTCGGTAGTCCTCTATGCCATTGGCAGCGGACTTGTTGAGGTTTTGCTCAGCCCGATTGTGGAAGCTTGCCCGTTTGAGAACAAAGCCGGTGTTATGAGCCTTTTGCACTCCTTCTTTTGTTGGGGTTCTGTTGGCGTCATTTTGGGTTCGACGATCTTTTTTGCGATATTCGGCATTGAAAATTGGAAATTCCTTGCAATCATTTGGGCGCTTGTGCCTCTTTTGAATACCGTAAACTTTATCTCCTGCCCCATTGAGCGATTGGTGGAGGACGGAGAAGGCATGCGCACCGGTCAGTTGCTCAAGCACCCCGTATTTTTGCTGATGATCCTTTTGATGATCTGCGCAGGTGCCTCCGAGGCGACCATGACACAATGGGCATCGGCCTTTACCGAGTCGGCACTTGGAGTTTCCAAAACCGTGGGCGACTTGGCAGGCCCTTGTATGTTTGCCATTTTTATGGGAATTGCGCGTGTGTTTTACGGAAAGTTTAGCGAAAAGCTGAATTTGACCAAGGTAATGCTCTGTTGTGGCTCATTGTGTGTGGTTTGCTACTTATCGGCAGCTCTGTCTCCCATCCCGATTCTCGGTCTTGTTGGTTGTGCGCTCTGCGGACTTGCGGTTGGCATTATGTGGCCGGGAACGCTTTGCATTTCCTCGCAAAAGTGCCCCACGGGTGGCACGGCAATGTTTGCCTTTTTGGCATTGGCAGGTGACCTTGGTGCGGCTGCAGGCCCCTCGTTGGTTGGCAGCATTGCAGATGCCGTTGGAGGCAACCTCAAAACAGGTTTGCTTTTTGCAACCTTGTTCCCTGCCGTTATGATTGTTGGACTCATTTTGCTTTTGCGGAAATTTGGAAAGCGAGAGCATTTGGGCAAACATTAAAAAACAAAACAAAAAATATACGGCATAGGTCTTGTGACCTATGCCGTATATTTCCTATCAGAAAGGATTAGTCAGCGTATACGCTAACCTTCTTCTGATCCTTAGTCTTATGCTCGAACTTAACCTTACCATCGATGAGAGCAAACAGAGTGTAGTCCTTACCAACGCCAACGTTTTCGCCTGCGCAGATAGCGGAACCTCTTTGTC